>JBEKRJ010000781.1:0-3001 GCA_049518835.1 Solirubrobacteraceae bacterium | reverse complement strand
GCTGGCGGATGGAGCGCGCGACGAGCCCAAAGCCCCGCGCCCGAGCACTTGCGCCGCCCTCGCCGCGCCCGCCCCGCCGTGCCGCAGAACTTCCCCCGACCACCATCGACGGCCTCCACCAAACTAACTGAGCACTATTAAACTATTAAATTAGTGGCGGGTGACGAGCAGCCCGCCTGACGGCGGGGTGGGGCGATCGGCGCGGCTCGCCTGCAGGCGAGCTTGGAACGCGTGCGCGACCCGCTGCGCATGGGACTTCGCAAGCTCGGCGCGCGGTCCTTCGAACAGGTCATCGACGGTCTTGCGCCACAGCCACAGCCACCGCTCGAAGTGGCCGGCGCGCAGCGGCACGCGGGCGTGCAGCGCGGCGTGGGGGGCGAACGCGCCGCCGCTGTAGGAACGCGCGCCGAGCAGGATCGTCTCCCAGAACGACGCGATCTTCGGGACATGCGCCTCGAGGTCGAGCTTGGCGACGTCGACGAAGATCCAGCCGATCACAGGATCGCTCAGCGCGCGACCGTAGAACTCGCGCACCAGGCGCTCGCAGTCGGCGCGGGTGTCGATGTCGCCCGTGGGGGTGCTCACGCCAATCACGATATGACTCGCGCGTACGCGCCCGCGGCGGGTCCTATGCCTGCACGCAAGCGCTCACCACCACTTGCGTTCGCGCGCGACGGCGGCGGCGCCGGTCCGATCGAGCGCGTCGAGCGCCGCCAGGTCGCGATCGTCCAGCGCAAAGTCAAACAGCTGCGCGTTCGCTTCGATCCGCTCCCGATGGGTGGATTTGGGGATCACGACCGCGTGGCGCTGCAGGCCGCGATCGCGAGCACCCGCTCGAGCTCGGAGACGCTGTAGTTCGACACGCCGATCGAGCGGGCGTGGCCGCGCTCGCGGGCTTGCTCCATCCCGGGCCAGGGCCAGGTCGCGTCGTTCTTGGGCCAATGGATGATGTACAGGTCGACCTGGTCGATGCCGAGTCGCTGCAGGCTGCGCTGCAGCTCCGCCGCCGGGTCACGCGCGGCGGGATAGAACTTGGTCGTGACGAACACCTGCTCGCGCGCCACGCCGCTGGCGCGCAGTGCGCGTCCGACGCTCTGCTCGTTGCCATACGCCTGCGCGGTGTCGATGTGGCGATAGCCGAGCTCGAGCGCCCAGCGGACGGCGTGCTCGCACTCGGGGCCGTCGGGGACCTGCCACACGCCGAGGCCGAGGACCGGCATCGACGAGCCGTCGGCCAACTCACGCGTGGGCGCCGCCGCGATCACGTCGCACGACGGTAGCAGCGCGCCGGCGCGACAATGCGGCGGTGGCGGACCGGTCGACCTTCGCCCAACTCGCGGCGGACCCCGACGCGACGCTCGACCTGCTGGCGCTCGCGCTCGCCGCCGAGTTCCGCGACGTCGACCGCGCCGGCGCGATCGCGACCCTCGATGCGCTCGGCGCCGAGCTGTCGCGCGCCGTCGAGCGGATCCGCGGGCAGCCGCAGGAGGTGGCGCTCGCCTGCCACGAGCTGCTCGGCGTCACGCACCGCTTCGGCGGCGAGCGCCGGCGCTACGACGACCCCGACAACTCGATGCTCGACCTCGTGCTGTCCCGGCGCCGCGGGCTGCCGATCCTGCTGTCGGTGGTGTATGTCGAGGTCGCTCGCCGGGCGGGGATTGCGCTGGCCGGCGTCGGCCTGCCGGGTCATTTCGTCGTTGCCCATTTCGGCGCCGACCCGCCGCTGCTGCTCGATCCGTTCGCCGGTGGGCGGCGGATGCGCGTCGAGCTTGATCCGCGCGTCTTGCGGCCGTGGCAGCCGCATGAGACAGCGGTGCGGATGCTCAACAACCTCGTGCTCGCGTACGAGCGCCGGGGCGATCTCCGGGCCGCGATCCGAGCCGCCGCGATGCGGGTGATGCTGCCCGCGCAAGGCGCCTACCGCGACACGCTGCAGGCCGAGCTCCGCGGACTGCAAGCGCGCCTGAACTGAGGACCCGCCCTGAGCACCGGCGCGGGCCTGGCGCATGAATGAGCGCAACGATCCGGCGGCGCAGGAGGTCGAGCTCGAGCCGGCCGCGCGCGAGGGTCACGAGCAGTTCGCGGTTCGCGGCGTCAGCGCCGGGGAGTTCGTCGTCCAGGAGCACGCGGCGACCGCGCACCACTTCGACCTGCGCCTCGAGGTTGGCGGCGTGATGCGCTCGTGGGCGGTCCCGCGGGGACCGTCGCTGGACCCCGCGGTCAAGCGCCTAGCCGTCGAAGTCGGCGATCATGCGATCTCGCACAACACGTTCGAAGGACGCAGCGACGCCGGCGGCGTGATCGTCTGGGACCGCGGCAGCTACGAGCAGGGCGGACGCGTCGCCTGGCCGCAAGCGCTCGACCGCGGCCACGCGGTATTCGTCCTGCACGGCGAGAAGCTGCGCGGCGGGTTTGCGTTGCAACGCACCCGTGCCGGCGACAAGCCGCAGTGGTTGCTGATCAAGCGCCGCGATCCGCAGGCGCGACCGGGGTCAGACATCGTCGCCGAGCGTCCTGACTCGGTGCTCAGCGGCCGTACGCTGCAGCAACTGCTGCGCGGCGACGCCTGAGCCGGCGGTGGGCGGCCTGAAGCGTTCGTGATCCGCGATCAGCCGTCCGCGTGTGCCCACTGCGCATCGAGCGCCACCACCGCGACCGTGATGTTGTCACGGCCGCCCCGCGCGAGCGCGACGTCGGTCAGCGCGCGGGCGACCTGCGCGGGCGAGGCGCCGGGGGGGAGCTGGTCGAGCAGCTCGCGCAGCTCGGCCGCGGTGGCCGCATAGTTCCACAGCCCGTCGGTGCACAGCACCAGCCGGCCGGGCCGGCCCGGGCGCAGGACGGCAATTCGAGGCGGACGCTCGGGCGAGTCGGGGCCGACCCAGTGCGTGATCGAGTGCAAGAACGGGCTGCGCGCCGCCTGCTCGGGCGTCAGCAGCCCGCGCGCGACTCCCTCCTGCGCGAACGAGTCGTCGACCGTGAGTTGGCGCGGGCCGTCGCTGTC
>JBEKRJ010000780.1:0-3002 GCA_049518835.1 Solirubrobacteraceae bacterium | reverse complement strand
GGGCGCGGGCGCCGGCGCGCCGGCGCGCGGGCACCGGCGTCGGCGACAGTGCGATCAGCCCGCCGATCGCGATGATCAACGCCCCGCCCCAGATCCACGTCACCAGCGGCGAGACGATCAGCAGGAACTCCACCGGCCACGGGTGGGTCACGTAGCGCGCCGCGATTCCGGCGATCGCGTTGGCGCGCTGGAGCCTGATCCAGTCCACGAGCCCCGGCGTCGAGGCCTGCTTGGGGCTGAGGCTCGTCATCAGCTTCAAGAACACCCGGTCCCCGGCGGTGATCTCCGGCTGCAGCGGCGTCAGGACCGGGTTGACCACCGTCCAGATGTCGCGCGTGAGCCCCGCCTGCAGCCCGACATCGCTGTCGGCCTCGCCGTTGAACGCATTGGAGATCGGGCCCAGCGTCGGGTCGTCGGGCGCAGGATAGAAGCCGCGCGTCGTCGTCACCGTGGTCACCGGCCGGCCGTGCTTGGAGACGTCGAGCACCGCGCCGAACGAGACCTTGGCGTTGGTGACCTGCTCGGTTGGGCGCACGTAGCGGATCGTGTAGCCGTCGACGCCGGCGCTCTGGCCGGGCGTGAGGATCACGTCGCGCGAGCGTGCGAACGACGATGACGCGGCGACGCCGATCAGCAGCACCGCGAGGCCCGCATGGACGATGTAGCCGCCGTAGCGGCGGCGGTTGCGACCGATCAGACGCGCGAACGCCAACGGCACCGGATCGCGCGTGCTGGCCCGCCGCGCGGCGGTTCCGCGCCACAGTTCCTGCGCGACGGACGCGAGCACGAACGCGCCGAGCGAGAACATGATCAGCGCGAACGGCCTCGTGGGCGTGCTGCTGGCGACGAGCAGCACCACGCACGTCGCCACCCCGAACGCGACCGGCAGCGTGAAGTTGCGTCGCAGGTTGGCGGCCGTCACCCGCCGCCACGCGATCAGCGGCCCGATCCCCGACAGCGCCACCAGCACGAGCGCCAGCGGCACGATGAACGGTCGGAACGCCGGCGGGCCAACCGACACCTTGGTGCCCGTGATCGCCTCGGAGATCAGCGGGAAGAACGTGATCCAGAAGATCACGAACACCATCGCGACGAGCACGACGTTCTGGAACAGAAACACGGCCTCGCGCGACAGCAGCGAGTCCAGTTGCGCCTCCGAGCGCAGCACTTCGCGGCGCGAGCTGACGAGCGCGATCGAGCCGACGACCATCAGCCCGATCAGGATGATGAACGGGATCCCGAGCGTCGAGGCGCCGAACGCATGGATCGAGTCGAGGATCCCCGAGCGGACCAGGAACGTGCCGAGGATCGCGAGCGTCGAGCTGGCGAGGATCAGCGACACGTTCCAGACCTTCAGCATCCCGCGCTTCTCCTGGATCATCACCGAGTGGATGAACGCGGTCACGCACAGCCACGGCATCAGCGCCGCGTTCTCGACCGGGTCCCAGGCCCAGTAGCCACCCCAGCCGAGCTCGGTGTAGGACCAGCGCGCGCCGAGCAGGACCCCGATCCCCAAGAACAGCCACGCGGCGAGCGCAAACCGGCGCGTCACCGCGATCCACTCGTTGCCCAGCCGCCCGGTGACCAGCGCGCCGATCGCGAACGCAAACGGGATCGTCAGCAGCGTGTAGCCGGAGTACAGCATCGGCGGGTGGATCATCATGCTCGGGTGCAGCAGTAGCGGGTCCAGCCCGGCGCCCTGCAGCGGCGGGCTGGCGGAGGTCGCGACCGGGCGCGCGAAGAACACCGTCAGCGAGATGAAGAACGCGCCGAAGCCGAGCAGCACCGCGGTCGCATACGGAGCGATCTCCTTCACCCGGTTGCGCGTCAGGAACAGGACCAGGCTCGACCACAGCGACAGCAGCAACACCCACAGCAGCAGCGACCCCTGCTGCGTTGACCAGGCCGCGGCCAGCTTGTAGAACGTGGGCGTGGTCGTCGAGGAGGCGTTGGCGACGACGTCGAAGGAGAAGTCCGAGCGCAGGAACGCGGCCTCCAGCAGCCCGAACGCGAGCGTCGCCAGCCCGGCCAGCGCGTAGACGCAACGGCGCCCGGACTGCACGAATTCGGCTTGGCCGCTGCGCGCCCCGTACAACGAGGCGGTGATGCCATAAATGGCGACCAACAACCCGAGGATCAGCAGGGCACGACCGAGCTGGGGCATCTATGAGGCCGCTTGCGCCTGGTACTTGGAGGGGCACTTGGTCGTCAGCGAGTTCTGCTCGCCGACGAAGCTCGCTCCCTGCTCCTGCACGGTCACGAGCACGCCGCGGCCGGCCGCGAACGGATCGGGAACGATCCCCGTGTAGCGCACCGGAACCGACACGTGCAGCTTCGGATCGCGGACCCGGAACAGCAGCTCGGTGCCGGCATGCTGCACCGAGCCGGCGAGCACCGTGCCCGCCAGCACGTAGGACTGCCCGGGCTTGGCCCGCGCCAGCAGCTGGCTGGCGGTCAGCTCCGGCTCGCCGGCGCTGAAGCTCGTCCACACCAGCGCGGAAGCCAGCAGCAGCGCAGCGGTCAAGGCAACCGTTAGGCGTATCGCACGCTTGCGGCTCGGATCCATCGGGGCAGGCATTCTCCCACATGCCCGCGCGCCGAGGCCGCGCGTACCCCCAAACGAAAATATTTCGCCGCGCGCGAAACCAATCGCGCTAGAAAGCGTTACGAGGCTTTGACGTGCTAGTGCGAGTCAAGCGGGGCGAGGGCAAGAGCAGGTGGCGTCGGGGCGCACGCCAAGCTCAGGACGGGGCGCGGCAGGGCACGCCGGCAGCCGCGGTGCGCAAGCTGGCGGTGCAGCAGGTGCCCCAGGACGCCGACATCCCCAACGAGGACCACGCGATCTACAACTGCGAGTGCGGGTTCGTGTTCGAGGCAGACGTATCGACCTCGGTCGGCTGCCCGCACTGCGGGCGCTATCAGGCCTGGTAGCCGAGCAGCCGCCCGCGTTCGTGCTGGATTCTGAGCAATGTCATCAGCGTCGGGCGGGCATCGGCGTGGTC
>JBEKRJ010000779.1:0-4292 GCA_049518835.1 Solirubrobacteraceae bacterium | reverse complement strand
GGGCGCCGGGATCTCGGGGCTGGTGGTGGCGCATCTGCTGCACCAGGGTTCATCGTCTTCAACGACCGCAATTACCCCAATTTCGAGCGGCTGCTCGAGCGCCTGTCCGTCGCTAGCCAGCGATCGACGATGAGTTTCGGCGTCAGCGACGGGATCGGAGACTTCGAGTACAGCAGGGCATCTCCGAACGGCCTGTTCGCCAAGCGCGCGCACCTCCTGCCCCCGGGGTTTCATCGCATGATCTCGGATCTCGCGTGGTTTAACCGCGCCGCCCGGGAGCTGCTCGCCGATCACGCAGACGATCTCTCACTCGGAGACTGGCTGGAGTGTCAGCGTTTCTCTCGAGCGTTCATCGAGCGGCTGATCGTCCCCCAGGCGTCGGCGGTGTGGTCGGCCGATCCCCGCCAGATGTGGTCGTTTCCCGCGCGGTTTTTGGTGGAGTTCTTCGACAATCACGGGATGCTCTCGTTTCGCGGTCGGCCCCGCTGGCGGGTGGTCCGCGGGGGGTCCGCGCGGTACGTGGAGGCGTTGACGCGACCGTTCGGCGAGCGGCTGCGGCTGCGCTCGCCGGTCGATGCCGTCACGCGCCACGCAGACCACGTGCTCGTCTGCCCGCGCGGCGGTCGGGCAGAGCGGTTTGACGAGGTGGTGCTCGCGACGCATTCCGATCAGGCGCTGGCGCTGCTTGTCGATGCCAGCGATCGTGAGCACGAGATCCTCGGCGCGATCCCCTATCAGCCAAACGAGGCGGTGCTCCACACCGACGTGCGGCTGCTCCCGCGCCGCCGGCGCGCGTGGGCGAGCTGGAACTACCACCTGCTCGCCGAGCCCAAGAACGCGACAACCGTCACCTACCACATGAACCGCCTGCCGTTGCTGCAGCCGAGCGCGGTTTTGCGTGACGCTCAACCTCACCGAGCAGATCGACCCGCCCGCGTGATCCGGACGATCCCTTACGCGCACCCGGTGTACACGGCCGCGGGCGTCGAGGCGCAAGCGCGCGTGGATGAGATCAACGGGCGCAACCGGGCGCACTTCTGCGGCGCCTACTGGGGATCGGGGTTCCACGGGGACGGCGTCGTCAGCGCGCTGCGCGTCGGCGAGCGCTTCGGAGCGCGGCTGTGAGCGCGAGCTGCATCTACGAGGGCACGATCCGCCACCGACGGTTTGACCCCCGGCGCGAGTTCAGCCACCGGCTGGCGCTCGCGTACCTCGATCTCGACGAGCTCCCCGGGCTGCTCGACGGGCGGCTGGTCGCGCGGCGGCGACTGCTCCGCTTTGATCGCCGGGACTATCTGGGTGATCCCGGCGTGCCGCTCGAGCGCGCGGTGCGCGACCTCGTGGAGGACCAGACCGGATCGCGGCCGGAGGGTCCGGTCCGGGTGCCGGCCCACCTGCGGTCGTTCGGGCACTGCATTAACCCCGTCAGCTTCTACTACTGCATCGACGTGGGCGGCGAGCGCGTGCAGGCGCTCGTTGCGGAGGTGACCAACACGCCGTGGGGAGAGCGGCACACGTACGTGCTGGCAGGCGGGCAGGGAAGCTCTGGCGTGCTCGATGCTCAGTTCGACAAGGCGCTGCATGTGTCGCCGTTCATGCGCGTGGATCACCGTTATCACGCTCGGGCGGCGATGCCCGCCCAGACGCTGTCGGTCCACATCGCCTCCAGCCGCGCGAGCGTCACCGTGTTTGACGCGACGCTCGCGCTGCGCCGCCGCCAGCTGACACGGGCATCGATCGCGCGGATCACCGCCCGCTATCCACCCGCGACGGTCCGGGTGTTGGGACTGATCTACGCGCATGCGCTGGGGCTGAAGCTCGCGGGCGCGGCCGTCCACCGCCACCCGCAGACGGGACGGGCATGAGCGCCTGGCCGTGCCGCTGGCTCGTGTCGCTGCTGCTGACGCGGATCAAGGCCGGCAGCCTGATCGTCTTAGAGGGCGAGGAGCGGCGCGTCTACGGCTCCGGGGCGCCCGCCGCGACCGTCCGGATCGACTCCCCGCGGACTTGGCGGAAACTACTTGGCGGCAGCCGGGGGATGGCCGACGCGTTTGCCCAAGGTCTCTGGGACTCGCCCGATCTGCTCGTTTTGATCAGGCTCGCGGCGCGCAACGCCGGCGGGCTTGACCGGCTGCGCTCGCGGCTCGCACCGCTGCGCTGGCCGCTGCAGCGCGCTGGGGCGCTGGTGCGCCGCAGCACAAGGCGCAGGCGCCGGTGTGACGTCGCCGCGCACTACGACCTCGGCAATGAGCTGTTCGCGCTGATGCTCGACCCGACGATGAGCTACTCGTGCGCGGTCTTCGAGCACGATGCGATGACGCTCGAGCAGGCCCAGCTCACGAAGCTCGAGCGCGTCTGCGAGCAGCTCGACCTCGGTCCCGCGGATCGCGTGCTCGAGATCGGCACGGGCTGGGGCGCGTTCGCGCTTCACGCCGCCGCGACCCGCGGCTGCCACGTGACCACGACCACGATCTCGCGCGAGCAGCACGATTACGCCGTCGAGCAGGTCCACCGCGCGGGACTTAGCGACCGGGTCACGGTGCTCATGGAGGACTACCGCGACCTGCGCGGGAGATACGACAAGCTCGTCTCGATCGAGATGATCGAGGCGGTCGGCTGGCGGCAGATCGGCGCGTTCTTTGCCAAATGCTCAGAGCTGCTGGCTTCAGACGGCGCGATGCTGCTGCAAGCGATCACGATCGACGACCGCGCCTACGAGGTCGAGAAGGCATCCAGGTCGTTCATCAAGACCTACATCTTCCCCGGCGGCTGCCTGCCGTCGCTCGAGGTGATCACGCGCAGCCTCGCCCGCAGGACCGATATGCAGGCGCTGGCGCGCTCGCGCAGCTCGGCTACGACAAACGCTTCCGTCGGCTCTGGATGCTGTACCTCGCCTACTGCGAAGCCGGCTTCGCGGAGCGACGGATCTGCGACGTCCAGCTGCTGCTGACCAAGCCCCGGTCCCGGATCGCCTCACGCACGCACCGCCGCAACCGCTCTGGCCACAGCCAGCGGCCCGACCTGTCGCTGAGCGCATGACCGGCTCGCTGCTCGACGATGTCCTTGACCGCACGGTCCTTCTCGGTTACACGAGCGTCGGCTACCGGATCCGCAGTCACGGCTGGAGCGCGTCCGAGCTGCGGCAGATGAACGGCAAGGTTGTGCTCATCACCGGCGCGAGCTCCGGGCTTGGCCTGGCCGCCGCCGAGGGCTTCGCGCGTCTCGGCGCCACGGTCTGGCTCGTCGTCCGAACCCGGGAGCGCGGCGAGCACGCGCGCGCGAGGATCGCGGAGCGGTCCGGTAGCGACGACGTGCACGTGGCGCTCTGCGACCTCAGCAACCTCGAGTCGGTCCGCCAGTTCGCCGAATGCTTCGGAGATCAGGCGCCGCGCCTGGATGTGCTGGTCAACAACGCCGGCGTGATGACGCAGGAACGCGCGCTCTCTGCCGACGGGATCGAGCTCACGCTCGCGACCAACGTCGTCG
Source organism: Solirubrobacteraceae bacterium (assembly GCA_049518835.1). Classification (GTDB taxonomy): domain Bacteria; phylum Actinomycetota; class Thermoleophilia; order Solirubrobacterales; family Solirubrobacteraceae; genus Palsa-465. The sequence continues at coordinate 806 of JBEKRJ010000779.1, read as the reverse complement.
GCCCATTTGCGCTGACGAACCTGCTGATCGCACTACTTCAACAGAGCGCCCCGGCGCGGATCATCAACGTGTCCTCCGGCGGCATGTACACCCAAAAGGCCAGGGCCGAGGACCTGCAAAGCGAGCACGGCGAGTTCGACGGGCCAACGGTCTATGCGCGCACCAAGCGCGCGCAGGTGATCCTCACCGGGATCTGCGCGCAGCGGCTGGCGGGCACCGGGGTCGTGGTCCACGCGATGCACCCAGGCTGGGCGGACACCCCCGGCGTGCGATCCTCGCTGCCGCGCTTCTACAGAGCGATACGACCGCTGCTCAGAACGCCCGCGCAAGGCGCCGACACGATCGTCTGGCTCGGAGCCGCGGCCGAACCGGGTCGCAGTTCCGGCGGGTTCTGGCACGACCGCCGACAGCGACCCACCAACCTGCTGCCATGGACGAGAGAGACGCGACAGGAGCGCGAGCGCCTGCTCGTCGAGTGCGTAGGCCTCAGCGCCCTGCAGATCACCAGTCCCGGTCCGGCGAGCTCTAAACCCTAACGAGAACCGTCATGGCCCACTATCGAGCAACAATCGACATCCAGCAACCCCGCGAGGACGTGTTCGCATACCTCAGCGACTTCTCGACAACTGAGCAATGGGATCCTGGGGTCGTTGAGGCCAAGCGTATGAACGGCGCGGCGGTCGGCGAGGGAGCCGAGTTCCGGCTGGTGGCCCAGTTCCTCGGCCGCCAGAACGAGCTCACCTATCGGATCGTCGAGCACGACCCCCCGCACGCCGTCACCTTCCTCGGCGAGAACGCCACCGTGA
>JBEKRJ010000778.1:0-3013 GCA_049518835.1 Solirubrobacteraceae bacterium | reverse complement strand
CGAGCTGCCTCGGCCGCGACGACGGGCAGATCACGGCCCCCGAGACGTCGCCCGCATCCGGCTGCGCGCCGCCGTCCCTTGGCGGCCGTCGCTCGCGTGCCGATCGCCGCCGGCAGCCCGGACAGCCTTGATCGCCCTCGGAGTACCCCCCGGCGTGCCGCCGGGCGCCGCGATGAACCGCGAGGTCGCTCATGCCTTGACCGGCCGGCCATCGACCTGTTCGACCCGGCCGGCGTCGTGGCCGCACCCGGTACCCGCGCCCGCGCCGACGAGCGCGCGCGGTCGCTGAGCGGGCCGCGCGTCCTATCCCTAAGGTCAGTCGGGCGACCGGCACAGCAACTAGCCTGAAAGCGGGCGATGACTTGGACGGTCGAATTCTTCGAAGATGACCAGGGACGCCAGCCCGCTAAGGAATGGCTGCTGTCGCTGGACGGCGGTAAGCGTGCTGCGGCCATCGCCGCTATCGAGGCTTACCTGATGACAATGGGTCAGGACGTTTGTTCGACTGAGCATGGAAAGCACCTGGGGAAGGGCCTGTTTGAGTTTCGCGTTCGCCACGACGAACGCGTGATCCGCGGGAAGATCGGCGACGGCAGCCCCGGAAGGCCGGTCGAAGTGCTACTCCGCATCTTCTGCCATGCCTACGGCCAGCGCGTCGTTTTGCTGCTCGGGGGCTATGACAAGGGTGCGGCGCCGAGCAAGAAGCGACAAGACCGCGAGATCGAGACCGCCCGCAAGCGTCTCCGCTCCTTCGAACTGAGGCTCCAGCGGCAGCGGGCAGGAGTGCGCCGGCGCGGCTGATCTATCAAGGCTGGGTTGACTTTGGCCGATTATGGGGTATAACCTATAAGGGATCTAACCCAACCTAGGACCCTACCCACCTAGGAGAGCGCAATGACCACCAAGCCCGCGAGCACCAAGTTCGAGGATTTTGTGCGCGAGGTCGAGGACCGTGCCACGCCTGAGGAGCGGCACGAACTCGAATCTGCTCGTGCGCGTTTCAGGATCGGTGCTCGCATCCTTCAAACTCGCCTGGCTGCTGGGCTCACGCAGCAGCAACTCGCTTCTGTTTCGGGCGTCGCTCAGGCCGACATAAGCCGCATTGAGCGCGGTCAAGCGAACCCTACGGCCGAAACTCTCGAAGCTCTCGCTGGCCCTCTCGGCGTCACGCTTGATCTTGTGCCCGCAGACGAGAGCGCGGACCCGATCGCAGGGTGATCGACCCTTGAACGATTCGCCGCTCCAAAGCCCGTATCCCCTCGGCATTCCCGTGACGGACCCCCGGCTTCTGCAGTCTCGACGAGCGGAGATCGAGACGGCGCTCGCAGCAGTCGCCCCGAGTCATACCACTCATAACCGGCACGTCGTGCTTCTGGGGGAGCGGCGATCCGGACGGACAACCGTGCTCAGGGAGGTGGCGAGACGCGCCGCGGTCGATCGTGGCCGGCTGATAGTGCCGGTGCGTGGATCCAACGCGGCCATATGCGACTGGCGATGTTTCGTGCGGCACCTTCTCATCGCTGTGACTGAGGCGCTCGCAGCGGGGGTAGACATAGCGACGGCGACATGGTATGCAGCGTGGCGGGACCGCGTATACCTGCGTGATCGATCGGCATCGACCCAACGTGATGTGCTCTCAAGCGCTCTCATCTTTGCAGCAGACCCTGAATCTGAGGTTGATCGCACAGTTCTTGAGCGGGATCTCACGATTTTGCTGAACCTCGCTCGCGGAAGCGGATTTGGCGGGATTGTGCTGTCTATTGATGATGCATCTCCACTCACAGAGGACGTCGGACTCGTTGAAGAGCTTCTCTGCGTGGTCGACTCAGTAGGCGGCTACCGGCTCCTGATGGCCTGTTCGCCCGCGACCGCACAACATTTCATGGAAGCCGCGTCGCCGTGTCTAGTGCGCTTCATCCCGGTGTGGCTACTGCCGTTTCGAAGCCTTCACCAGATCGTAGTTTCGCTCAACGCCCCTCTGACTGGTCAGGGTGAGAAGTGGGTGCGGGGAGATGACATTACCTTCCTGCTTGATGTGCTGAGATTGACTGGAGGGAATCCGTACGAGCTTATGCTCGTTGGACACCATCTTTGGCTGACATGCCAACGAGGCGAGCAGGATCGCTATTCGCTGACCCCACGCGTTCTCGATCGGGTCATCCCACACCTATCGGTTCTGGCATCCGGCGGGGACGCACTTCGGGATGGAGCGGAAGCCATTGATCGGCTACCTGAGGAACATGTGCGGCAGGCGGTTGAGCTCGCCGGTCTTTCGCGTTTGAGCGTACGGGAGATTGCTATAGCGCGAATCCTCAAGATCAGTAGCCGTGACACCGACCGTGTCGACCGCGCTATCCTTGTGGCGGACATTGACGAGGAGATCGAGCGAGTACTCGCTGAACTAGAAGCGCTAGAGGATGCAGGTGTCGTCCAGCTGCATTCCGACAGGGAGCGCTTCAACCTCGTCGGAGGACACCAAGCCGCCGTGCTGCTCAAGTACAAGGCACGGGCGCGCATCGGGGCAGAGGTTTCAAACCGACCCTTCGAATTGGACTTCTTGTCTGCTGCGGGTCCGGCGCTCGTGCGTGACGCAACTGTCCGCGTACTCGCATCGATCGATGGCGGCACAAGGCTGGGCTTCAGCACGATCATCTCGCAGGACGGAGCTGGTCGCCTTTCGTCGCGTCCTGCGATCCGGAATCTCAGCGCGTCAGGCGGGTTCGCTCGTCTCGTCCAGGCTGAGGTGCACCTGGTCCCGTGCGGCATTCGCGAGTTCGAGCGCGTCTCTGCCCTCCTGACAGAAGATGAGCCGGCCATTGGCCTCGTCTACACCGCCGTAAACCACGGACGTGAGCACTTGGAGCACACCGAGCTTTGGGAGCTGCCTGCGGACGTGACTCAGGAGAGCCTTGCACAGCGCTGGTCAAGCGTCATCGAGGAGTGGCAGCCCGTAGTCGCAGCAGCCGATCTGAACTGGGCTGGAAGCGAGTTTGCCGTGCTGCATGGCGAGCAC
>JBEKRJ010000777.1:0-3021 GCA_049518835.1 Solirubrobacteraceae bacterium | reverse complement strand
CGTCGACGCGATCGAGGCGACGATCATCAATCCGGCGCCGCTCGACGAGGACCAGGAGGCTGCGCTGTGGCTGTATGCCGAGTCGCTGTCAGGGCGCCACCTCGACGACATGCTCAGCGAGCGCGAGCTCATGCAGCTTTTCGGCTGACTTGCGCGGTACAGCCGCTGCTTGCGCTGGCCACGAGGGCTGGTGGCACGGAGCGCGGCACCATCCGACAAGTAGGGCATGCTGGTCCGCTGGCGAAGGGCTGGCCGATGTCGCCTGTTATGCGCTGCGAGGATGACGCCGCGGCTCTGATTGCGCGTGCCGGGCGACTCGTCGTTGGAGCTTCCAGTTTCAGTTGCGAGATCGTGGCCGGGCGGTGGCGCCCAGATGCGCCCGCGTTGCCCTCGCTCGTGGCAGGCTGCTCGGCGCCGGCTCGCTGGCGTGATCGCCGCGGCGAGCTCGCGGCCCCCAGGCCACCAGGTAACCGGGACCCGGAGGCTTACGCTGGCGTCTACCGCGCGTCCTTCTGCCGTTGTCGTTAGTTACGCTTGGGATCGCAAGCGACGGGCCGAGGATCAACTTATGCTTGGGGCAGCGCCACGAGCGCGGGGCGAGTTGGCGCTGGTCGTTCCGGATTTGCGCAACTGCATAGGCGAGGTTGCGCTCAGTTTGGATCGGATGGCGCTCGTTGATGCCCGCGTCTGTGGCACGCGGCTTTCAGCGGGCGGCACCTCCCGACGGGGCCTGTCACCCAAACCAACGGGACAGCGTCGACTCGTCGCCGGTGTCGGTCGGCGACCGCGCGCTCGTAGGGCTAACGCGCGTCTCTGGCGGGCTCTGCTCGGCGATCGTGTCCGCCTCCTCCTGGGTGAGGTCGGCAGTCGAGCTCGGCTCTCCAGCGAGCGCCTGGTTTGTGGCGTCGACCGCCCGCTGCAGAGCGTCGCCCAGCGACGGCGCCTCGCTCTCGTCAGCGCCCTCGCCCACGATTTGGGCGCCCTGCACGATCTCGTTGAGTCGCACGCAGCCGACGGCGGCCGCGTGGCCAGGCAGGTCGCTGGCTAAGCCCCGATCGTCGCCTGGCTCTCGAGCGATCGAGCTCGGCGTCTGTCTGCGGAGCAGCGGCTCGTTCTCAAGCTCGACCCTGGTCGACTCGAGAAATCGGCTAACCATGTTGTAGTAGCTGACCAGCAGGATCAGCTCGGCGGCCTCGCGCGGCCCGTAGCGGTCGATGATCTGCTCAAGCGAGTCGTCTGAGAGCCGCACGTCCCGGCTGACCTCGTCGGCCACGCGGCAGATCAAGTTGCATTCGTCGTCGAGGCTGCAGACACGCGCCTCTATGCTGATCGAATCGATCTCCGCCTCGGTCACGCCGACGCTCCTGCCAAGCTGCTCGTGTTGGGCCCACTCATAACGCGCTTTGGTCGCGTGCGCGACCCTCAGCACGGCGATCTCACGCCGCCGGGCGTCGAGTGCTGTGGATAGCACGGCGCCCCCGAGCTCCAAGAACGGCCGAACGGCGCGAGGGGCACCCGCGACCATTCGAAACACATTCAGCGGCGGAAGATTGGCGAGCATCTCGCGGTGCTCGGGCGCGAGGTCGTCGTCAGTGGGAAGCGGAATCTTCGGGGGCACGCGGGGCCTCGTCGCGGTGTGTGAACCGCGAGCCGGTAGCTCCGCCGGCGAGACTAACTCATCCAGGAGGCGCGGCGGCGCTGCTCTGCCGCGGCGCGGTAGCGCTAATGGGACTCGTTGCTGCACTCATCCCGATCACTCCTCTTTGGGCGTCAGTCCCCTCGGGCGCAGGGTCTCGTTGGCTGAATCCCTTTTAGATGGAAACGGGGCCTTGGTCCTTGATGTGATGCGGGCCCGTTAGGCGGAGGCCAATCGTCGGCGAGTCTTGACGACGGCAGGTCGTTGGTCAGCAACCGTCTTGGCCACCCTACTCTCTTTTGCAAGCCGCACAAGCCAAGACCGTGGCCGGTCCCGGAGTCTAGTCTGTCCACGGCGACATCGTGTCTCAGTAGTCTCGCGATGGCCGCGCTGCCGGATTGGGCTGATCGCAGCAGCCTCGATCGATCCCGTCTGACCATCCGAGACTGCTGGTTCGAAACGAAGGCACAGCACGCCCACCCGCATGCTCGCCTTCTGAAGTTGGTCCGGCGACGCGGAAAGGGCGACGACGGGAGTAGGTAACGGACCTGCCGACCGTAGGCGACTGAGCAGCCCGGCTGCCGCTTGGTGCAGTCGACATCCTCGCCGCCCGCAGTTGGCGTCGTGCGCGGACGGAGCTTGTGTGCCTCCGTCCGCGCATGGGACACGATCTCAGACGCGGGCGGTCTCGCGCTCGGCGCCCCTGAGCACGCCAACGCGGTTCGTGTGCGCCCGCTCGTACGCGACGACATCGTGTGCGTGCTGTTCGTTGCCGTCGTCGAAGACAGCTTCGATCTCGGCGACGGCGAGCTCGTCATAGCCGGGCCACGGCTCCCGCTACGACGCTCTCGATGAGCGGCTGCGCGCCGGCTCGCCGCTCGTGCCGCGCGCTGAGCACCGAACCGAGCGGGCAACGCGGCCCAGTGCCCGGATGGGTGCGCAAGGAAGCCGAGGACGCCATCGCCCCGAGCGTGTTGCAGGACGCGGGCTCGGACGACGTGTCGCAGCTCGACGGGGCGGCGGCCGGCAGCGAACACATCGACGCGGGTGGCGTGAGCGCCGACAAGACCAACGGCCGCCGCGGGCTGCCGGTCGAGAGCTCACCGAAGACATGGCCCGGCCGAAGACGCTGGTTGAGGGCACAACAATCAGGTCAAAGAGAAAGACCCCTTCTACCCGTTCCGCTTGCGCGCCGCTGCGTATGCGTCGAGGGATGAGGCAATCGCAATAGTCGGAGTTCAAGGATGGGGCTTGACGCGGTCCCTGGCGGGCGGTTGGCCGAACGCTTTGATGACGAGGTCGCGTGCACGTTTGAAATCCTCGCCGTGCAGTTGGCCGTGGCCGTAGGGGCCGCCGAGGATGATCGACGCGAGATCGTAGATCGT
>JBEKRJ010000776.1:0-3023 GCA_049518835.1 Solirubrobacteraceae bacterium | reverse complement strand
CGAGCGCCGCGCTCGGCGCGCAGTCGGGCGTCGGCGGCGGCGGGCGCTACGACCGGCTGATCGAGCAGCTCGACGGGCGCTCGACGCCGGCGTGCGGCTGGGCGGCGGGGGTCGAGCGGATCCTGCTGAGCGCCGGCGAGCAGCCGGTCGGGCCACAGCTGGTCGACCTGTTCGTGGCGCTCGCCAACGCCGGCGGCGCGCGCACCGCGTTCGGGCTCGCCACCGAGGCGCGCCGCGCCGGCCTGCAGGCGCAGCTCGAGCTCGCCGGGCGCTCGCTCAAGGGCCAGCTCAAGCACGCCGACCGGATCGGCGCTCGGTACGTCGCGATCGTCGCCGACGGGTCGACCGCACCGGTCGCGCTCAAGGACATGGAATCGGGCGAGGAGTCCGAGACGACCGCCGAGAACGTGATCCCGACGATCCTGCGAGCAAGCAGGCTGACGTGAAGCACGGGCCGCGACCGAACATCTACCGCGATGCCTGGTGCGGACAGCTGACGGCCGAGCGCGCCGGCACGCGCGCGCGCCTGGCGGGCTGGGTGCACCGCCGCCGCGACCACGGCGGCCTGGTGTTCATCGACCTGCGCGACCGCTCCGGGATCGTGCAGCTCGTGTTTCATCCCGAGCGCGCGCCGCAGGCCAGCGAGACCGCGCACCGCCTGCGCTCCGAGGATGTGCTGAGCGCGACCGGCACGGTCGTCAGGCGCGCGCAGGAGAATGTCAACCCGAACCTCGCGACCGGCGAGATCGAGCTGTCGGTCGACGCGCTGGAGATCCTCGCCGACGCCGACACGCCGCCGTTCCCGCTCGACGAGGAGATCGCGGTCGACGAGAACCTGCGCCTCAGGCACCGCGCGCTCGACCTGCGCCGGGCGCCGATGCTGCACGCGCTGACGCTGCGCCACCGCGTGGTCGCGACGATCCGGGAGGTGCTCGACGAGCTCGACTTCCTCGAGATCGAGACGCCGTTTTTGACCCGCTCGACGCCCGAGGGCGCGCGCGACTTCCTCGTCCCGGCACGGATCGCGCCGGGTTCGTTCTATGCGCTGCCGCAGTCGCCACAGCTGTTCAAGCAGCTGCTGATGATCGGCGGGCTGGAGCGCTACTACCAGATCGTGCGCTGCTTTCGCGACGAGGACGCACGCGCCGACCGCCTGCCCGAGTTCACCCAGCTCGATCTCGAGATGGGCTTCGTCGTCGAGGAAGACGTGATCGAGTGCATGGAGGCGGTGATCGGGGCGGTGTTCGCGCGCGAGCGCTTCGACGTGGGGCCGCCGCCGTGGCCGCGGATGACGTTCGCCGAGGCCGTCGGCCGCTTTGGCTCAGACCGGCCCGACACGCGCTTCGGCCTCGAGTTACGCGACCTCGGCGAGGCGCTGGCGCACTCGAAGTTCCAGGTCTTCGCGGGCGCGCTGAGCAGCGGCGGCGTGGTCCGCGCGATCAACGCCGGCAAGCACGCGCTGCCCCGCTCGGAGCTCGACGCGCTGACCGAGCTCGCCAAGCAGCACGGCGCCAAAGGGCTCGTGTGGGCGTTTGTGCAGGACGAGGGCTGGCGCTCCCCGATCGCGAAGTTCCTGACCGAGCACGAGCTCGCCGCGGTCAACGCGCGGCTCGACGCAATCCCCGGCGATCTGCTGCTGATCGTCGCCGACGACCAGGCGACCGCCGGACAGGCGCTCGGTGCGCTGCGGCTCGAGCTCGGCCGCCGCTTCGGGCTGATCCCCGCGGGCCGTCACGAGATCCTCTGGGTGGTCGAGTTCCCGATGTTCATGTGGCACCCCGACGAGCAGCGCTGGGACGCCGAGCACCACCCGTTCACCGCGCCGACGGGCGATCTGGACGACCCTGGCGCGCTGCTGTCGCGCTCGTACGACCTCGTGCTCGACGGCAACGAAATCGGCGGCGGGTCGATCCGCAACCATCAGATCGATGTCCAGCAGCGCGTGTTCGAGCTGATCGGAATGGATGCGGGCGAGGCGCAGGCGCGCTTCGGCTTCCTGCTCGACGCGCTGCGCTTCGGCGCGCCGCCGCACGGCGGGATCGCGATGGGGATCGACCGGATCGTCGCGCTGCTCGCCGGCCGCGACAACATCCGCGAGGTGATCGCGTTTCCGAAGGCGACCAGCGGCACCGACCCGCTGACGGGCGCGCCGGCGCCGGTCGCGCCCGAGCAGCTACGCGAGTTGGGGCTGCGCTTGACATAGCGCGAGCGACCGTCGTAGGCTCGCGTCGACAACAGCAGGGGGTGACTCTCGAGATGGGCGCTTTGCAGTACAGCCTCGTCAAGCTCGAGCTGGCGCAGGTCAACCTGACGACGGTCGCGCAGTACATGTTCTGGTTGATGTTTCGCAACGTCGCCTCGGACGGGTTCGTGTTCGAGGACCCGGTCAACACGGGCGTGCTGTCAAAGCCGGGGTGCATCATCGCGTCACCGTCATGGGAGAGCAGCGCCGACCCGAACGTGACCCAGGACTACGTCTACAACTGGACCCGCGACGCGGCGGTGGTCGCGATCGAGCTCGCCAACGGCTCGCTGCCCACAAATCAGCCGCTGATCGACTACGTGCAGTTCGCGCAGGCCTGCCAGAGCTCGGGCGGCGACTTCGACCGCGCGGCGTATCTGATCAACGCAACGCCGCGGCAGTGGTCCGATCAGACTGACGGGCCGGCGCTGCAGACGCTGGCGTTGCTGGCGATGTACAGCCAGCTCGACGCGCCGACGCAGGCGATCGCGAACGCGCTGATTGCCGCAAACCTCAACTTCCTGCAGGGTGCCTATCAAGGTGAGACGACGAACCTCTGGGAGGAGGAGTACGGCGCCTCGTTCTTCGCGCGCGCGGTGCAGTTGCAGTGCTTTGAGGCGATCACCGCCAATACGCTGCAGATCCCCGTCCCGTCATGGCTGAGCACCGCAATCCCGTGGCTGCAGACTGCGCTTAGCGGGCACTGGAACGGCCAGTACTACGAGACGCTGATCCCCGTCCCGACGGACAAGGCGCCGTATGACCCCAACAGCGACATCGT
>JBEKRJ010000775.1:0-3029 GCA_049518835.1 Solirubrobacteraceae bacterium | reverse complement strand
CGTGGGGACGCGGCTGGGGCTACTGAGCCCCGCGAACGATGGATGACCGCAGAGGCGCGCCGCTTGGTCTGATAAGCAACCACCAACCACAACCATCTCGCAGCACGACGGGGTCGCTGACCGTCAACCGACCGAAGCGCCGGCGTTTCGCTACGCATTCGCCATCTGAACCTGAGGAGTAGAACATGACACTCGCTGACCAAGCCCGCAAGATCCCCGGCGTCGCCGCCGCCGAAAGCGCTCTCACCGGCGTTCTGACGACCGAGTACGACCTGCCGATCGCCGACTACGACAAGCAGACCGCACATCACATCGTCGCGAAGCTCACGACGGTCAGCCAACACGAGCTGCGAATGATCGCCGCGTACGAAGCCAAGCACGAGAATCGCGTCACGATCCTCGACCGGATCGCCGCTCTGACCGCCATCGAGCCCTGGGCGGGCTATGACGAGCAGACTGTCGCCGACATCACCGCCGCGCTCGCCGGCCACGACCCTCAGACCGCGCGCGTCGTCGGCGTATACGAGACGAGGCACAAGGACCGCGCCGGCGTCCGCGAAGCCGTCGTACGCCACACCGCCGGCAAGTAGCCGACCACGGCTGCATCCAACAGCGACCCTGCTGGATACGGACCATCAACGCGGTGACCTGCAGCCACTCGTTGGCCGCCCAGACCGTCTCAGACCAGCCACAGGCGAGACCCTCGCTTTCGAGCCCGGGAGAATCACGGCCGGATCGCCCATCACGACAAACCGACCCCCTCTGCTCTGATCGATGTCGTCAAGGGCATTCTGATGGGACGCGGGGCTTCTGCGTTTGCGCTCGAGAATCACGCGGATTGTGGTGTCGCCGCTTGCAGCACGCACGCGGAATCGAGCTTCACCTAGTGTCCTTTACGTTCCAACTCGGAACCCTTGGCCGCGCCGCCGCAGGATTCCGCCGGGTCCTTCTCGAGCTCTGACAACGGGTTGTCCTGGCGTGCTATTGCTCGCGTGACGGGGTTGGGGTCGCCAGCCGGTCGAGCAGGAGGTCGAGGGTCGTGCCTAAGACGGAGGAGTCGACGGTGTCTGGGTCGGCGAGTTGCTCGATGGCGATGCCGTTGGAAAGCGCGAGCACCGCGACGGCGAGTTGATCGGCGGGTGCCGGGAGTTCGATCCCCAGCTGGGCGGCCTGACGTTCGAGGAACCCGGCGATCAGCTCTCGTGCGGCGCGTCGCTGGCGAGCGAATTCCGGCCGGAGGCTTGGGTCGCGCACGGCCCGCGCCCAGAACTCGATGAACAGCAGATGCCACTCGGCTTGGCTGAAGATGAGCTCGGCCAAGCCGGCTCCGGCGTCGCGCGCGGTGTCCTGGAGCGTGGTTCCGCGCGCCACCGCTGCGGCGACCAGCGCGAGTCGTTCATCGATGCGCTCGCGCATCAGGGCGTAGAACAGCTCGTCCTTGCTGGCAAAACTGGAGTACACGGCTCCCTTCGTCAGGCCCGCGGCTGCCGCGACGTCGTCAAGCGACGCGCGGTCGTAGCCGTGTTTAGCGAACACCTCGCTGGCGGCCTGCAGTAGTCGGGCGCGCGTTTGCTCCCGGGTCGGGCGTGTGCGCTTCCTCAGTTTGCTGTCCGATGCCATACAGACATGATACCGTCAGGTATTGAATACTCGACGGTAGCGGAATCGGAGGATTCTGATGAATCACGAGGCCTTGGTGGGAGAACCGGCGATGATGCCGCGAAAGGCGCACCACGCTCGGCGTTGGGCGGCACTAGTCGTGTTGTGCGCCGCGGCCCTGATCATCAATGTGGATAACACGATCCTCAACGTGGCCCTTCCCACGCTCGTGCGCAAGCTGCACGCGACCTCGAGCGAACTGCAGTGGGTCGTCGACTCCTATGCGCTGGTGTTCGCGGGATTGCTGCTCGTCGGTGGCAGCCTGGCCGATCGGCTCGGGCGCAAGCGCTTCTTCGTGATCGGCCTGACGGTCTTCGCCGCCGGATCGATCGGCGCTGCCCTGTCAGGGTCGGTGGACGTCTTGATCGCGTGGCGAGCGGTGATGGGGGCCGGTGCAGCGCTGACGATCCCCGCGTCGTTGTCGATCATCAACGACGTCTTCCGCGACCCGGCGCAGCGGGCGAAGGCGATCGGCGCCTGGGCCGCGACGATCGGGCTCGGGATCGCGATCGGCCCGATCGCCGGCGGCTTGCTGCTGGCCAAGTTCTGGTGGGGCTCGATCTTCCTGGTCAACGTCCCGATCGTGATCGCCGCGTTCACCGGAGCGATGGAGCTTCTGCCCGACTCAAAGAACCCGGCCGCCGACCGCCCCGATCCCGTCGGTGCCGCGCTCTCGATCGCCGGCCTGGGCCTGCTGCTCTGGGCGATCATCGAAGGCCCGACCAAAGGCTGGAGCTCGGTGAGCGTCGTCGGAGTCGGAGCCCTCAGCGGTGCTGCGGTCGCTGGCTTCATCGCCTGGGAAGCCCACATCGATCACCCGATGCTCAACCTCGCCTTCTTTCGCGATCGCAGATTCTCAATCGCCGCGGCGAGTGAGAGCCTCGGGATCTTCGGACTGATGGGCGTCCTGTTTCTCCAAACCCAATTCCTGCAGTTCGACCTCGGCTACTCGCCCCTCCAAGCCGGACTGCGGATCCTGCCCACCGCCGCGATGATCTGCCTCGCCGCGCCGCTCTCACCGATCATCGCCCGCCGCATCGGCATCAAGCTCGTCGTCGTCGCCGCCCTCGCCGCGATCGCGGGCGGCTTGTGGCAGATCTCAGCGGTGTCCACCCTTGCCGCGAGTTACCAGGCCATGCTCACCGGCTTGCTGCTGATCGGCGTGGGAGCCGGACTGCTGCTGCCCACCGCGACCAACTCCGTCGTCGGCTCGGTCCCCCAAGGCGACTCCGGGATCGGATCGGCGACCAACACCGTCGCCCTACAGGTCGGTGGCGCGCTCGGCGTCGCCGTGATCGGCAGCGCCATGCTGACCCGCTACCAGACCCGAATCACCCAAGCGCTCGCCGGCCGACACGTACCAGTCGCTG
>JBEKRJ010000774.1:0-3038 GCA_049518835.1 Solirubrobacteraceae bacterium | reverse complement strand
AGGGTCGAGATGTCGGCGGTAGCGCCGCAGCGTTTCGCCGTAAACGAGGCGGGTACGAGTGAGCCGGGAGAGCCGGACGGCCAGCACACTTGGCGGGATGACCGAAACGACGCTGACCGGTCCAAGAAGCGCGTGGTGGTGGCTGATGACGATGTCCTGCTGCGGGAGGGCGTCGCGGGGCTGCTGGAGCGCTCAGGCTTCGAGATCGCGGGTCAGGCGGGCGACGCGGCGGAGCTGCTGCGCATCGTCCGCGATCAGGAGCCTGACCTCGTGATCGTCGATATTCGTATGCCGCCCAACCAGGAGACCGAAGGCCTCGACGCGGCTCGTGTGATCAGGCGAGAGCTACCCGAGGTCGGAATCCTGGTGCTGTCTGCGCACGCCGAAGTTGCCGAGGCGATGGAGCTTCTGGCCACCGGGCAGCGCGTCGGCTACATGCTGAAGAGCCGGGTGACCAAGGTCGACGACTTCATCGAGACGGTCGATCGCGTGCTCGGCGGCGGTTCGGTGGTCGATCCTGCAATCGTGCAGGAACTGGTGCACGTGCGCCACCGCGAGGACCGGCTCGAGCGGTTGACCCAACGCGAGCGGGAGGTCCTGGCACTGATGGCGGAGGGAGCCTCGAACGCCGGGATCGCGAAACGGCTGTGGGTCACCGAGGGCACAGTCGAGAAGCATGTGCGCAGCATCCTCCAAAAGCTGCGCCTGTCGGAGACGCCCGACGATCATCGTCGGGTGCTCGCTGTGCTGGCATTTCTCGACTCGCGCTAGCGCTAGCGAGGCCAACCGTCCGTGTCGGTGATGGTCGGTTGCTCAGCCCGATAGCGGTAGGTCGATGCGCAACGTCGTGCCACCGGCTGGAGGGCTGCGCAACGTGAGCTTCCCGCCCAGAGCCTCGACGCGATCGGTGAGTCCGACAAGGCCGGACCCGCGGGCAGGATTGGCGCCGCCCACTCCGTCGTCTTGCACCGAGACGCGCAGATCGCCGTCGATTACTTCGCCCTCGACTCTCACGAACGAGGCGTGTGCGTGCTTGGCCGCGTTCGTCAGTGCCTCCGCAACTGCGTAGTAGGCCGCTGCCTCGACTGGTTCAGGTAGCCGCTCCCACGCCCGCACGTCGAGCTCGACGGGTACAGGCGATCGGCGTCCGAGCGCCTTGAGCGCCGGCCCGAGCCCGCCTCGGGAAAGCGTCACCGGATGCAACCCCCTGGCAGTCTCCCGCAGGTCGTCGAGCACATCGTCAAGGCCTGCCGCGATCTCTGCGACTTCCCTGTTGACGTCTTGCGCTTTTGGTGCTGTCACCGCCTCCAGTGCGCGCAGCTTCATCGTCATCGTGACGAGCCGCTGCTGCGCACCGTCATGAAGGTCCCGCTCGATCCGTCTTCGCGTCTGGTCAGCGGTCGTGACGATACGGGCCCTCGAGGCAAGCAGCTCAGCGCGGCTCTCCGCATTTGCGATCGCGGTCCCGACGAGGTCCGTGAACTGTGCCACGCGGGCCTCTGCGTCTCGCGGGGCCGGGCCACCAGTCCAGGCGCAGGCCATCACACCCCAGAGTCGTCCTTCGACCACGATCGGAGCGCCGACGCCTGAATGAAGACCGCTAGCGCGCAGGCGCTCGACAGCTCGACCGGAGGCGTGCTCGAAGTTGTCGATACGAGCGGTGCGGCCGGTGCGCCGCACCTCCGCGATCGGACTGTCGCCGATCAGCGGGATCCGCGAGCCCACATCGAACCCGCTCTCGCCGAGCGTCGCCAAGAATGTGCCGGAGCCGTCAGCTTCAAAGCGCATCAGAGCGGTCGCGTCGGCGGCCACGACGGCGTGCAACTCAGCGACGGTCGCGGCGAAGACATCGTCTGGGGACCCACCCCGCGCGACGGCGGTGGCCACCCGCCGCAACGCCGCCTGCTCCTCTTCAAGCTGCTTGCGTTCGGTGACGTCTCGTGCTGCGGCGTATATCACCGCCTCACCTGGCGCCGACCGGGCGCTCCACCGCAGCCAGCGCACCGAACTGTCTTCGCGGAGATAGCGGTTCTCGAACTCGACCAGTTCGCGCCCCTGCGACAGCTCGTCAGCCGCTCGAAGGGTTGCCGACCGATCGTCGGGGTGCACGAACTCAACGTAAGGCCGCGAACGCAACTCTGCACTTGAATAGCCAAGGGTTCGCTCGAACGCAGGGTTGACGCGCGTGAAGTGGCCATTGAAGTCAGCGACCGCGATCAGGTCGGAGGAAAGGTTGAAGATGCGGTCCAGCTCGGCCTGTGCCTGGGCTCGCCGCCCGGCACCGAGTCCGAGCGCTCCCGCGAGGCCGGCGAGGACGAGCCCGACGGTGAGGATGATCCAAGGCAGGACTTCCGCGGTTCCCTGGACCGATTGCAGCGGTACGACGACGGCGAATCGCTGCCCTGCTTGCTGGAACACCTTCGCGACCGTTCTTCCCCCGTGAGGATTCGTCATGGTGGCCACGCCGACCGCGAGCTGCCCGCCCGGCGCGGCCGCGGCCGCGAGCAGCGTCGCGTCCGGGACGAAAAGCACCACGTACCCGGGACGGAGCACCTCGTCGATCAGATTCGGCGCCGGCGCGACGAGGAAGAGCCCGCGCGTCCCGGCTACTGCGCCCAGGGGAGTCGCGGCTACACCATTGAGGCGCGTCGCACGCTCGAGTGCGACGGCCATCCCTGGCTCGCCGCTCAGGTCGATCCCGGCCAGGGACAGTGGAGGGAATCCCGAAACCAGCGTCGCCGGCAGGTAAGACGAGCGCGAGCCGGCGGGCAAGACGCTGTACTGCGCGTCGGGAGACACGATCGGCCCGCCAGTGCTCTGCTCATACGCCGCGCGCTGTGAGGCCGGGACCTGTTCGACCCACGCCGCAGCCGGGAAGTCTGCGGGGCTTAGCCACCAGAATGCGTTTCTCGAGAATTGCGCATTCGTGAGGCCGCTACCGCCGGAGTCCACCATGAACCGGCGCAGGCTCTGGGTGAGTGACACCGCCTGCACCACTCGGTCACTGATCTGCGCCGCCGCGACGTCGGCGCGGTGCT
>JBEKRJ010000773.1:0-3038 GCA_049518835.1 Solirubrobacteraceae bacterium | reverse complement strand
CGTCTCGGGTGTCACGTTGTGGTCGTCTGCGGGACACAACGTGACGTGCCCGGGCGCGACTTTGCCGGTATGTCACGTTTGGCGACCGGCTGGCGCTTGAGGACTCCTCAGACGTGCTCGATCCGCCGGCCTCGCCGCGATCGGCACCGATCAACCGGCGGTTGCGCTCCAAGATCAGCCCTCGCGGGCAGCACTCAGCTCGGCGCCGCTGAGCTGGCGCTTCATCGACGCGAACATCTCGCCGCTGAACTCGACCAACCGTTCGCAGTGCTCCTGCAAGCCCCCGCTCAGTTTCGCGGATCTTGCTGCCATGCTGTACAAGGTAGCGGGCGGCGCCGGACTGCGTCAACCCCGACAGAAGAGCGACGGGTCCACCGGCGACCCAATCGCCGCAAACCGCGACCGGGGTACCGGCGACAACCGCCGGATGAGCTTGTGCCGACGCCGGCGCGCCGGGAGAGGCCGGTTTGGGCTGAAAACGATGGCTTGCACTGGCCCCGGGGCCAGGGGGCAAGAAGAAAGGGCAGCCTCCGGGTGCAGCCGGCCGGCGAGCAGCTCGACCCTCGCCTCCAAAACCTGAGGCAGTGCTCGCGCATAGGCTCGAGCGCTGCCACGGTGTGTGCGGTCATCACAACTCGCACTTCGGATCGCGTCAGCGGCGCTTGCAGATCGGGCGTGAGCGACCGAACGAGAACTTCTATTTGATTGAGGTTGAGTGAGCGGATCAGCTCGGCCAGCGCGCACGTGGTGCCGAAGGCTCGCCCTCCCTGGTTGCCCGGCCGAGTGGCACCGCCCGCGCGACCAATTCCGACACTTCTTCGCTGTCGCTGTGGCGAATGACATCGCGCAGCACCTCGGCGAGGAGTAGCTCGTCGGCGACGAAGTCACGTACCGATGCGTGGGGCATACCGCGTGCAGTGTCGACGTGCTCGTACACGCCGGCGTCAGCGCCAGTGCGACCACGGGGAGCGTTGCGCCATCACCAGCTCGTCGGCACGGATGACGTGCATCACAGCGTTGATCAACGCAAGGTGGGTAAACGCTTGCGGGAAGTTGCCGAGGTGGCGGCCCGTTCGCGGGTCAAGCTCCTCCGCGTAGAGTCCCAGCGGACTGGCGTAGCCGAGCACACGCTCGCACAGCTCGCGAGCCCGATCGTACTCGCCGATCTCGCAAAACGCGGACACCAGCCAAAACGAGCAGATCAGGAAGCAGCCCTCGCTGCCTGAGAGGCCATCGTCAGTCTCCTCGGTTCGGTAGCGCAGCACGAGTCCGTTCTCGGTCAGCTCGTCGGCGATCGCGAACACCGTGTTGCGCACGCGTGCGTCGTCGGGCGCCAGGAAGCGCAGCAGCGGCATCAGCAGCACGGCCGCGTCGAGCGCGGTCGTCTCGTAATGCTGGACAAACACGCCACGCTCATCGAGACCGTGGGCGCACACATCTGCGTGGATCTCATCGGCCGCGGCGCGCCATCGGTCCGCGCACTCGGACTCCTCGCGCATCGCGGCCAGTCGTGCCCCACGGTCGCACGCCACCCAGCAGAACATCTTCGAGGAAGTGAAGTGCTTGGGCTCACCCCGGACCTCCCAGATTCCCCGGTCGGGCCGGCGCCAGTTGGCGATCGCCGCTTCGACCTGACGTTTGAGGATCGGCCAGACCCGCTCAGGCAGGTAATCACGCGAACGTGTATGCAGATAGACGGAGTCGAGCAATGCACCCCAGACGTCGTGCTGGTTCTGACCGTAAGCGTCGTTGCCGATCCGCACCGGACGCGCCCGCTCGTAGCCTTCGAGGTGATCGAGCACGTGCTCATCAAGCCGGCGCTCGCCGCCGACCCCGTACATGACCTGGAGATCTTCCTCACCGCCGGCGACGTCCGCGATGAAGTAGAAGAAATCGTTTGCCTCCCAGTCGAACCCGAGCGTATACAACGCCCACAGCATGAACGTCGAGTCGCGGATCCAGCTGAAGCGGTAGTCCCAGTTGCGCTCGCCACGGGGCGTCTCGGGCAAGGATGTGGTGGCCGCGGCCACGAGCGCGCCGGTCGGAGCATACGTCAAGCCTTTCAGCGTCAACGCGCTGCGCTGAAGGTATTGGCGCCATGGATGATCGGGAAACGAACCGCTGTCCAGCCAATGCTGCCAATGGTGCGCAGTCCAGACCAGGCGCCTGTATGCCTCCTCGAAATCATGCGGCGCCGGATGCTCGCTCCACGACAACGCGCAATATCTCTGCTCGCCGGCCTTCATCCGATGCCGCGCGGTGGCCCGCGGGCCCTCGAAGCCCAGCCGCATGTCGGTCCGCAGCTTGAGCTGGAGATCGATGCCCTCGCAGCGCGTGGCGCCCTCGTGGTAGCCAGGTCCGGTGTACTCCCATACGGGCCGCGCACGCCCGTAGTCGAACGCCGGCTCGCACTCCAGCACGATCTCGACCTGGCCGTTGACACACCTCACCGTCCGCAACAGAACGTGATCGGCGTCATAGTCCGTCGGTGCGCGCCGATTGGTGTTCGAGCGCTGGTGCTCATGGTGCCAACCGCCGATCAGCAAAACGTCGCGGATGATCACCCACCCCTCGCCCGTTCCCCAACTCGTCTCGAGCACCATCGTTCCCGGCAAGTACCGCCGCGAAGCGGGTACGGCAACTCCCTTCGGACCGAGCCGGAACCGTCCCGCGCCGCGATCCAGAATCGCTCCGAACACGCTCGGCGAATCAACTCGCGGCAGGCACAGCCACTCGACGTTCCCCGTTGGTGCCACCAGTGCCATCGTCTCGCAGTCCGACAGGAACCCAAAGTCGGCAATCGGTGGAAACGGACTGCCTCCCAACGGCACCTGCAGCAGCGGCTGCTGAAGCGGGGCCGGCATCGACGCCGAGCGAATGTCCTGATGCAGCGCGAAGTGGCCGTCGACCCAATCCACGCCGGAAGTATCCTCAGCCGAGCTCTCGCCCCTACTGGCCGGGCGTTGCGGGATACGCGGTAGACTCTGTCCCTGGGGCCAGTGACACCAATTTCGTTTCGCCCGGGGCAGAGGGATCGT
>JBEKRJ010000772.1:0-3041 GCA_049518835.1 Solirubrobacteraceae bacterium | reverse complement strand
GTGGGGACGGGAGCCCAGCCGCGAAGGCCCGGCCACCTTCACCGATCGCCTCACGCGCCGCCCGGGTTGCAACCCGGATATCACATCTTTCGGTGAACCGGCGCGGGTCGCCGACTTCGACCAGCAGCTGCGCGACTGACACAGTCGACAGTCCGCACAGCTGGCCCAGCGTCGAGCTTGTCTGTGACACGAGCTCGGCGAGCTGGCGGGTGATCTGGCGCTCTTGCGCGTCGAGCTCGGCGATCTGCGTGCGGTAGTCGTTCAAGATCCGCACCCGTGCTGCGGCCGGCGGCGTGAGGCGCCGGCGAGCGCTGACGAGGGGTAACGCGGCCAGCCGCGGGCGTACCCGCTTTACGCTGGGTAGCCGCTCGACGAGCTCGCGCGGCAGCTCGCGCGGCAGCGCTTCTGACTCGGTCAGCAGATGCTGGCGGCGCTTGATCACCGAGCTGCGCGCCGTCCACCAGATCGCGAGCAGCTCTGTCTGGGGATCGGGGCCGGCGTCCTGGCCTGCTCGTTGAACGCCTCGGGCGGCAGCGGGAGGGCGAGCGTCGCACACGCGGTCCGCTCGGAGTCGAGCGTCTCTGACTGGCCGCGTTGGCGTGCGCGGTCGTCGCGCCGCGGTGCGGTTGGGGCACCAAGTCGCGCACGTCGTAGCCGCGGGCGGTCACAAAGATCGCGATCCTGGCCCCGGGCCGCGGCGCCCTCGACTCCGAAGCGCCCGATCGGCTCGAGCTGTTGCGCCCACGCTTCGAGTGCGCGGTGGCTGTTGAGCGTCACTTGAGTTAGCCACCCGCGACCAGGTTTGCGTCAGGTGTCAAAGGCCATCGGCGTTGAGCGACACGTTGATGGCTCACAAGGGCTCTCCAACGACCCGGTGGGAGGTCGATGTCCTCCGGTCCCGGGCGGCGCGTCGGCGACATGATGGTGATGGTGGCGTCAGTGATTACGGTGAGGGGCTGATCGCAGCGCCCGCTAGGCTAGTTCCCCCGGAAAATCGAAGGTAACGTCCGGGGGCGACTGAAAAGATGCCTGCATATGATCGAAATACTGGTTGCAGGTGTCACGTGTTGAAGGTGTCGGCGTCACGGCAGGCGGGGCTGTGGGAACTGGTCACGACGCTCGGTGTCAAGGTGGGTGAGCTGCCGGCGGATCTGGCCGCGATCGATCGGCTGCTGGCGGACCCCGAGGTGTATGCGCCGGTGGTTGAGCTGTGGCGCGCGCAGGATGTCAAGCACGGGACGTTTCGGTTGACTGACGGGCGCCCGACGATCGCGATCGAGACGCTGGTGCGGTTGATGGTGCTCAAGGTGCGTAACGGCTGGGGGTATGGGCGGCTGGTGGGTGAGGTGTGTGACTCGGTGCACCTGCGGCGCTTTTGCCTGATCGGCCTGGGTGACCGGATGCCGGATGAGTCGACGCTGCGCAAGCTCGTGATCGGGCTCGGCGCGGGCACCGTGGAGCAGGTCGTCGTCGTCGTGATCGCAAGCTCCGCTGCGCAGACGAAGTTTCGTGCGCGTGCGATCCGGATCGACTCCACGGTCCTGGAGGCCGACATCCGCTTCCCGACCGACGCGGGGCTTGCCGCGGACGGGATCGGGCTGCTCGCGCGCGTCGCGCGCGAGGTCGCTGGGGTCGCCGGCGGGAACGCGCCGCGGGTGCGTGACCGCTCCCGTCGCGCGCATGGGAGGCTGCGGCACTTGGGGCGCAGCCTCAAGCGCCGGACTGATGAGGCCAAGCAGGAAGTCCTGCAAATCACTGGTGAGCTGGGCGATTGTCTGCGTCTGTCGATCGCCGAAGCGGAGCGTCTTGGCGCGCACCTGAACAAGCAGGACGGGGCGGCGCCCCAGCGCGCCGCGGAGCGCCTCGAGGCGCTGTTGGTGGGCTGCCGGCGGGTGGCCGAGCAGATCCGGCTGCGACTCGCGGGCGAGCCGATCAGCGACCGGCTCGTCTCGCTGCACGACACCGACGCCCGCCCGATCTGCAAGGGCAAGCTCTCAAAGCGCACCGAGTTCGGGTACGTGCACCAGGTGTGCGAGATCACCCAGAACACGACCGGCGCGCGCGGGTACATCCTGGCGACGAGCACCGCCGCGGGCAACCCCGGCGAGAACGAGCTGCTGCCCGCGACCCTGGCGCGCCTGGACGCGCAACCGATCAGCATTCGTGAGGCCGCCGTCGACGGCGGGTTCGCCAAGCACGTCACCGTCGAGGCGTTCGAGAACAGCGCGCAACAGCCCGTCACCGTGTGGAACCCCAACGCGCCCGCACCGTACGTCGTCAGGGGGTGTCGGCGGCTGGGCGCCGTTTCCTTCTGTCAGTCTTTATGCGGCTTCGGCCCCCATGTCGGGGTGACACGAGATCGCGTCAGTCGGGGACGAGCGTCGGGATCGGGAGGCCGTGGAGGCTGGCGGTGATCGCGGCGAGCAGGTAGGCGTGCGGTGATCGGCGTTGGCGGCGACAGGTTTCGATGACCGAGAAGATCCGTTCGATCCAGCGGTTGCCGCGCTGTGATTGGGTGCCGCCGCAGATCCGGCGGGCGATGACCGGTCCGCGCATCGCGCGCTCGGCGTCGTTGTTCGTCGGGCTCACGCCGGGCACGTCGGCAAATGTCCAGAACGCGTCGTACTCCTCGAGGATGCCGGCGCAGAAGCGGGCTGTCTTGGCGTGGCTGTCCTGTCCGCCCTGCTCGAGCAGTTCCCGGAAGCGGTCGCGCAGCTGCGCGCGTAGCGCGACCAGCGCCGGATGTTCGGGGTGATCGGCGCCAGCCAGCGCGGGCAGGTGCTGGCGATGGATAGTGAATACCTGGCCGGCGAGCTCGAGCAGCTGATTGCCGAGCCGGCCGGGCGCTCCCGAGCGCTCTGACAGGGCGCGCACCGCTCCTTCCGCGCAGCGAAAGATGTCATATCCGGGGTTGCGGTCCCCGGGCGGCGCGTGAGGCGATCGGTGAAGGTGACCGGGCCTCCGTGTCGAACAAGTAGGGTGGCGCGCGCGGTAGCACGCCGCGCGGCCGGATATTCAACCGAAGGCGCCGACCACCGTGA
>JBEKRJ010000771.1:0-3042 GCA_049518835.1 Solirubrobacteraceae bacterium | reverse complement strand
TGAACTCGACCAACCGTTCGCAGCGCTCCTGCAAGCCCCCGCTCAGACAGACAGCCACGGTCTCCATCGCGATCCTGCTCGAAGACGGCGCGCAGACACACGAATTCGAACAGCCCGAGCGAACTCCTTCAACAACACGGAGCACTACTAATTGCTAATGACTACGGTGGCGCCAGTGCGTCCTGACGCCGTCGAAACGAGCGATAGCGGCCAACCCGCCGGCGATCAGTGCGAGCGCTGTCCGGTTCCAGGTGAGGAACGTGCGCTCATGTGCGAACGTGAATCGCGGGTCGGGATCGGTTCGCGTCCCTCGTCGGCGCTGGCAGCTGCGGGAGAGTCGCCATCGTACACAGCGGCTATCGGTTGATGACCGCGTCGGTGATCGCGTTGATGCCCGCAAGCCTCGCGGGTAGCTCCTCGGTGAGCCCGTAACGCGCCGCGAGCTCCTCAGGAGCCGTGTAGCACAGCTTTGTCTCGTCGCTGTCGGCAAAGACGAGCACCTTGAGCGGCAGGTCGAGGGCGACCATGGGCGAGGCCTCCATCGCCGGTGTGCCCGCAACCGGACTGCCGAAGATGACGACCTTCGTTTCGCGCAGTTCGAGTCGGTTCGCGTTCGCCTCGCCGCTGTGGTTGATCGTCGCGAACAGCTTCAAGCCCTTCGCGGCGATGACCGCCGACAGGCGCGAGACTGTGTCGTCGACCGACCACGGGCTCGGCTTGGTCACGATTCCAGTTGGATTTGCGCTTTGGTCTGACATGGGTAGCTCCTGGGCTCGACGTGGGTCTTCGATGTGCCACTAGCGGAGGCTTGGCGGCGCTGCTGGTCGCTCAGCCATGGGGGTCTCACACGATCGTGTGGATGCTCTCCAGCGTCAGTGCGCTTCTCGCGATCTGGGGCTTCGGCTCGGCGTTAGTACAAGGGCGTCGAGCCTCGAGGCGAGCACACGGGAAGCGACATCGTCGGCGCTGACCGCTGCGATCCACCTCGCGTATCGGAGCGCGCGCCAGCCCTCGGGTGCGTGCGACGCCGCTGTCTTAGCCGTCCTGCGACGCGGATCGTCCGCTCCGTTTAGGCCGGCTACACCATATGGACAGAGATCTTCTCGCAGTAGTCACAGCGGCGCTCGACGTGATTCTGGTCGACAGCGAAACCAACGTCATGGCCGGTTTGCGGGTTGTCGGCGTCGCAGAAGGGGCAGGACCATCCCGGCGCGCGAAGCTGATCGATGGCGCTCGACTTACCGCGTTCATCGCGCATGGCAAAGAGGGTAGCTCCGATACCTGACGACTCCGTGCTCCTTGCTCGGGACGCCGAACGCGTGCACAGCCCGCACCCTCACCGAGCCGACTGTGTGGGGTGATCGCCTTGAAAGGTTCGCCGAGGCGATGCTTGCATGGGCAGCTCCAAGGCCGTGATCGGGCTGTCCGCAGCGCGCGGTGGTCGGCGGGCCTCGGCGCTACGCAATCGTCTCACGATGTATCGAGTACGACCTGCAAGCGATCCGGACAGCCGCTTTATATGGTCGAGATGGCTCGCATCGGATGCATGCTCGTGATTCGGTCCCGACAGCCGACGCGGCCGTTTGCCTCGGATGCCTTCCCGCGGCAGCGGCGGCCGTGATCCAGCCGATGAAGCCGGCCAACCGCTGGGCGCCGCATCCATCTTCTCAACCCAGCGACCAGCCCCTAGATGCGAGCCGGCTTTCGCGTCGCAGAAGAGGGGTGGGGGATGGTTTGCCGTCGCGATGACCCGCAATCTGCGGGCCTGATCTCGCTCAACGTGCCGCCCTGGCAAGCGGCAGTCTGGTGTCCGTTTGCCGTTGCGCGTCCGCGGCGAGGTCGAGCAGCCAAGGCGAACGCACAGGCAATTCCACGATCTCGAGCCCGGCGCGACTCGAGCGACCGCGTAGCTGCTGGCATCCGAGGGCGTCCGATGCCGGCGCCTCCCGGTCGCGAACGGCGGCTGCTCGCAACGCCCGTGCTTGCAACGAAACGACCGGCCAGTTAGCGCTTCGCGCGGTCCTCATGTTGCGGAGTAGGTTCGGCCCGGTCCGCGTTGCCGAGGCCTGCTTCGATGCGTTGGCGCGACTGCCTCGGTCCGCGTCGCGATGAACTGCTAACTAACTAACTAACTAACTACCCCAGGACTAGCTAGGACTAGGCTAGAGAACCCGTTGGCGGAAGTCAGCGACGAGACTAGACTCGCGAGATGTTTGAAGGGCTGGGAGGGGATGACTGACCTCGCAGAGCCCGGTGCGGGGCTCAGTACTCGTTCTTGAGCACGAAGTAGGAACCTCGAATAGTTCCGGCCAGCTTCGACTTCTGCCTCGCGAATTTGAACCGCGAGGCGAGCTCCGCAGGAACTTCCATCCCTTCAGCGAGCTTGAACCCGACCGCCCGCTTCTTGGGATCGTCGACGGTGTACATCACGTTGATCGACAGGCCGTTCTCGTAGAAGACGTAGGCCATTCGGATGTTCTCGACCTGGAAGGCCGTAGCCTCGAGAGGGCGAGACGAGATGACGATGTCCCGTTCGTCCTTGAGGATGCGGTGCACCCAGTCGATCGTCGTCTCAGCGTTGCTCGCAGGCTCGACCGTGAAGACGTGGTCGTACTTGTTCTTGAAGTAGCGGGCCTCGTTCGCTCGCAGACCAGCGAGCGCGGCCGCAACCGGCGACGTCTCCAAACCGACCGTCGATACGCTATTGAACTCCACGGTGTAGGGCATGTTGCACTCCCGAATAGGCCAAGGTATCGCCATTTACTTCGGCCGTACGCTACCTCAGCCGGCGTAGCGGAGGGCATCGCTCCGGGGTCCCGCACGGTTATCCGCGCGGACCGAAGTCGCGCCGGGGCGTCGCGCCGCCGCAAGTCGGTGCTGGCCATCGGCCAACAATCCGTCGCCGGTCTGGAACACCACAACCGGCGCAATCTCATGCTGCGCGACTTAGTGCTTGACGCGCCTGGGGTTCAGATGCGCGCCGGGCGCGATCCGCATGTCCGCCCGAGCTTGATCGACGCATTCGCGCGCAACTATCGAGCT
>JBEKRJ010000770.1:0-3042 GCA_049518835.1 Solirubrobacteraceae bacterium | reverse complement strand
CACGCAACCCACGGTCAGCCCTTCCACCGGGGCATCCGCCATCATCACCATCAACACCAACAGACGCGAAGTGGGGCCACTTCAAGCGTCCGCGGTGGGGCCAGTGCGAGCGGCCGTTCCTACTCGTACGCGCGCATCGACCCGGAGGTGTCGATCACCAGCCCGACGTGCGGCTCCTGGATCGGCGCGGTGACCTGGCGGGTGATCTGCCACGGGTGGGTGCTGACAGGCCGTCGGGCGTGTCGTTGGGCTTGGCCGCGGGTGTAGGCGTGGCCGTCGAACCGGCCGCCGGGGGTGCGCTTGTCGATCTGCCTGCTGCCGTGTGTTAGCGCTTGGCGCAGGCAGGTGGCGTAGCGGCGGGCGTGCTGGACCTCGTCGGGGGCCGGCGGGCGGTCAACACCCCGGTTGGGCATCCGGCCTGTCGGCACCCCCGCCCCGGCTGCACGTCGCAGGGAGCGCGCGGCTGGCCGCGGCCGGTGGCCTGCCCGAGCACCTGTTGCAGATCGACGTCCCGGTCGAGCTGCTGGAGCTGTCCGTCGCGGGCATGCTCGAGCGCCTGTTGGAGCGCCCCGCCGAGCGAACCGGCCGCTCCCGGATCGGCGCTCCCGTCGTCCGATCCATCGCCGCTGGTTGCTCGCTCGCTCTCGTCTGGTGCGGGCGGGTCTGAGGGACCGACGATGGTGCGGTACTCCCGAGCGGCGCGATCAAGATCGTCTAGCTCGCCGTCTGCGATCCAGATGACCTTGGCAAACAGCCCCTCAAGCGCCTCAAGGTCGCGGTCGCCGAGGACCGTCCGCCAGAAGCCCTGAAAGCTGCTGAGGATGGCGGAGTCGAGGATGTCGTAGTGGGTACGCGCCTGCAGGTACACCGTTGCGCGCCCGGCCGTGTCGCGCGTGAGCGGCTTTCCCGCGATCGCGGCGGCGAAGAGCTGCTCGGCGAACGCGGGCAGGATCACGTCCGTGACTGCGGCTTGGAGGGCGTGGCGGACGAACCGGCCGCGCACCGTGTCGGGCGGGTGCTCGCGCACGCCGTGGGCTTCCATGCGCGGCTCCTCGAGCAGCCGCCGGTCCACAGCGAGCTGCCGGTCGTCGCGGTTCTCCGAGTCGCTGAGAGCGATGTCGCGTTCGATCGCCCAGCGTTTGGTGTGCTTGGCGTGGAAGGTCTCGTGCAGCGCGACGCCGAAGCAGCGCAACACCGCGCGTCGCTCGAGCTGGCCTGTCGTGATCTGTTCGCGGGTGCCGAGGAGGGTGTCGGAGTCGAGGTAGATCTGGCGCGAGTGGATCTCGATGTGCCCCGGGTCTGCCAGGCCCGGGCCGATCAACGCCCACATCGGGTACAGGCGCTGCAGGATCGCCGTCCAGTGGTCAGACAGCTCCTGGTAGACGGGGTCAAGCTTGCCGCGCTGCGCGGCAGCGCGGTGCAGCTGCGCCACGAACACCGCCGCCCGACCGCCGTAGCCTTGCCTCACCGTCATGTGGACACGGCCCGCGGGTAGCGGTGGAGGTTGGGAGCCGGCGGGTGGCGGACACCTTGAGGTGCGCGTAGCCGGCCTGGTCGAGCATCCGGCAGACGGCGGCGGCCTCGGCGTCCTGCACCTTGCCTGCCTGCACCTGCCCGACCAGGTTCGAGACGAACAATGCGAGTGCGGCGCGTTCGCCGACCCGGTCGATCATCTGTGTGAGTGCTTCGATGTGGCGGAACTGGGGGGTCCAGGTGAGGCCGTCCTCGCCGGCGATCCGCTGGCGGTCGAGCGCCATCGGCTCTGACACGAGCTGGCGTGGGGCGCCGAGTTTGGCGAGCGCGGCCAGTTGCTGGTGACCTCGAGCGTCGCGGGGAACCGGGAGTGCCAGGCGTCGGGGATGTCGGTCGCGGCGCCGCCGACGAGACACGGGTTGTACGCGAGCAGGCACGCGAACCCGGGCTGCGCGATCACGGTCTGGGCGGTTGCGGGGAGGTAGAGCGACAGGCGGCCGTCGAGGCACGAGTTGATGCTCAGCAGGGCGATGTCGCGGATCGTGTTGACCTCGTCGCTCATCACGACCCAGCGTTCGCGCATCGCTTGCACGAACGCGGAGTCGACGAGGCGGATCGTGCCGGCGTCGTCGGCGGCGGGGACAAACTCGTGGCGGAACAGGTACTCGTCGCTGGACGGGCCGCCGGTGATTTCGACGAACCCGTAGAACGGGGCGCCGTGACGCTCCTCGACCGGCCGGCCGCGGCGGGTCCAGAGCCGGTAGGCGATGCATCTCGCGAGCTGCGACTTGCCGGTGCCGGGTGGTCCGATCAGCCGCAGAAATGTCGACTCGGCGGGTTGCTCGGTGTCGATCGGCGCGCACGCGAGTTGGTCGATCGGCTCGCCGTGCAGCCTTGGCGGGTAGATCCGCTTGCCGTCCGGTAGCACGACCGGGTCGCCGGTGGCGTCGAGCTCGAGCACGTTGCTGGGACGGTGTGCGGTGAGGTCGCCCTCGTGGGCGACCTGGTCGATGGTGGACAGGGCTGCGTCGATGGCGCTCATGCGCGACCTCCCTTCGCGAAAGGTTGAACGAGACAGTGCGCCGAGCGCCGCGCTTGGCGGGCGGCGCTCGGGCGCGGTGGCGGTGCGCGCTGGTGAGACGGTCAGGTGCGCATCCCGCGCGGCGGCGGGGGCGGCTCTGAGACGACGTCTGGCTGGCCGGCGGGACGGACCCCCGGCAGCTCTCGCCGCGGGCGAAACATGCACAACACCGCCCCTGACGGCCTCGCGGCCGAAGGAGCGATCAGCGCTGGCAAGTCGGCGGCGTAAAGCGCTTCGCCGGCAGGTTGATGCGAGCGCCATTGGCGGCGGTCGGGCACTGGCGCGGGGAGCCCCAGGCTTTCGAGCGCCCCGGGTGCGAGCAGGTCGGCGACGCGCGGCAGATCGATCTCGAAGCGCCATAGCTCGCGCGGCAGCCCTGCGAGCGGCGGCAGCTCGATCTCGGCGGGGTGGCGGTACCACTCAGCCCACGCAATCTGCGTGCTGTCGGCGAGGCACAGCGCCGCGATCGTCATACCGTGCTGCCAGCG
>JBEKRJ010000769.1:0-3045 GCA_049518835.1 Solirubrobacteraceae bacterium | reverse complement strand
AGCCGCCCGACGCAGAAGCCCAACGTCGAACTTCGCCATCTGGCTCATTCAGTCCGCCGGCCCGTTCACACTCGGTCCCGCGCTCCATCTCAGCACCGCGAACCACCCTACGATGACGCACAGACTGAGTCAAGCGGGTCCTAACAACAAAATGCTCGAGACCGCTAGGGAGCCAGGGCAGGTCGAGGTGGCAGAGCACCGATGCGTTCTGGAGGTTGTGGCCCTCGTGCCCGATCCGCGACAGGCACAGCACCGGGAACTCGCCTGCGGTGAAGCGCCGCTTGAGCACCTCGAACTCACCGGTGGTGATGCTGCCGTCGGCGACGCGCGCCTCGACGCCGTGCCGCTCGCGCAGCGTCCGCGCGAGCTGGCGCAGGCACCAGACCCGCTCGCCGAACACGATCACCTGCTCCTCCCCGGCCACCCCTGCCAGCGTCTGGGCCGTGACGCCACGCAGCAGCGGCAACCCGTCCCCGCCCCCACGGACCGCGTCCGCGACGAGCCCTTGACGAACGAGCGCGGTCGCGAGCGTGGCCTTGAAGTGGGTCAGCGTTTCGGGGTCGACGCTCGCGTCGACGAACACGCCCACGTTGCCGAGCACGACGCCCTGCGCGCGGGCCAGTACCACGCCCGCCCGGTCGCCGAGCTCCCGATCGAAGCGACGGATCTGCCCGGCGATCTGCCGATCGTCGGAGACCACGAGCAGCTCGAGGTTCGGCGCCAGCGGCGGCAGCCCCCGACCGGGCGCGCCGAACGCGAGCTCCTCGCGCCACTGACCGAGCAGCCTGCCCTCCGCCACGATGAGTCCACGGAAGCGCGGCTGAGTCGACGCGCGGTGCGCGAGCGCACGGCCGGAGCTGATCGTCTTCCCGGTGCCGACAGCCGACGCGTCGACGCCCGAGCCGACGACCTTCAGCGCCGCCATCTCGCGCTGGCGCCCCAGCAGCACCGGATCGTCCGCGAGCGGCCGGGCCATTGTCATCCGTACCACCTGACGCGCGCCGGCCGCCAGCGTGACCTTCGCTCGCGCCCGCTTGAGAGCGCGCAGCTCGGCGGTGGCCTGCTCGGCGACCAGCCGCCTGGTCGTGGCCGAGACGCCGTCGGAGGTCGTGATCGTGAGCATCCCCGGGCGTCCCTTCATCCGCCCGACCCGGACGGTGTCCTTCAGCTGCCCGGCGGCCTCGGTCGAGAGCAGCAGCGGTACACCAGCGTCGATCGCCGTCTGCACCGCCTCGCCGAGATCCATCACCGCGCTCGGGCGCGCGTACTGCTCCTCGCGCGGCGCCGAGCCGAGCCGCCGCTGGGTGAACCCGCGTGCCGGGAACGTGAGGACGCACAGCTCGAGCTCGGCCGTGCCCGTGCCGTCGGCGCCCTTGTAGCGTCGATGGACGGCGAGCCGCCCCCACCGGTCGCGCTTGTCGCGGGGCACGCCCGGGCCGATCGGCGCCCCAAGCTCGCGCGAGAGCTGTTCGGCTCAGGATGGCCGCATCTCAGCCTCGACACGCTGTGGCACGCGATCGGCGGCGTAGCCCGGCACCTGTCTAACCCGCGGCAGGGGTTCCCCGCCCGCGCTCGCCCGGGACTGCGTGGCCCGGCCGGCTTCTACGCGGCGCTCGCGCTGCTCGTGGTGGTGCTGGAGGTCGTGACCGCGGCGGCGATCCGGGTGTGGGAGCGCCATCGTTCTACGGGTATCGGCGGCTCGAAGAAGCACGGCGCGCGGTGGGCAGGCGGGCGCGAGCTCCGCCGGCTGCGCCGGACCCGGCGAACGCGCGGGCGGCAGGCGAGTAAGGCGGCCGCGGCTGGAGTGCCGCCGCGGGCGGAGGTGCTGGGACTGTCGCTGGGTTACCGGGGGATGCGGCTGTTGCGCGCGGAGGACCGTCATGCGCTGCTTGTGTTCGGCCCGACTTAGTCGGGTAAGTCAGCCGGGATCGCGATCCCGAACATCCTGGAGTGGTCCGGCCCGGCGATCGTGGTCTCGATCAAGCCGGACCTGCTCGACGCGACGATCGCCGCGCGTGCCGAGCGCGGCGAGGTGCTGGTGTTCGACCCGTTCGGGCAATGGGATCGGCCGAGTCACATGTGGTCGCCGCTGGCCAGTTCAAGGACCTGGAATCAGGCGCTGGAGACGGCGCAGCGGATGGCGTGCGCCGGCGAGATGGACACCAGCACGATCAAGGGCGGAGACTTCTGGTCAAAGGCTGCCGAGCAGCGCCTCGCACCGTTGTTCTACGCCGCCGCTCGCACCGGC
This sequence comes from Solirubrobacteraceae bacterium, assembly GCA_049518835.1. Lineage (GTDB taxonomy): Bacteria > Actinomycetota > Thermoleophilia > Solirubrobacterales > Solirubrobacteraceae > Palsa-465. The sequence continues at coordinate 797 of JBEKRJ010000769.1, read as the reverse complement.
CGGGGGATGGGCGACGTCGTGCGCTGGCTCTACGGGCAGGGCGGTGCCGAGCTTGACCGGATCATGCACGAGCTCGTCGAGCAGAGCGGCAGCACGGAGGAGCGCGCGGACGCCCAGCACGCGAACGACGGGCACCTCGCCTTCTCGCAGCTCGCCGGTGACACCCGCGGTTCGATCGAGAACGCCGCCCAGATCCTGCTGTCGGGCTACCGTTCGCCGACCGTGGTCCGCTCCGCCGACGGGAGCGAGATCACCGGCGCGCCGCTGCTGGAGGCTCCCGACACCGTGTATCTGATCTGATCTCGGATTCGCGGCGTTCAAAGCTGCTGCGGCCGATCCTGATCGCGCTGCTCTCCGAGCTGCTCGACCACGCCTACGAGACGGCGAACAACTCCCCGGGGCGGCGGCGGCTTCCGAGACCGCTGTTGGTGTGGCTGGACGAGCTCGGCAACGCGGTCCCGATCCCCAACCTGGCCGAGATCGCGTCGACCGCAGCCTCGCACAACATCCAGCTGATCTCGATCTTCCACGACGTCGCCCAGGCCCGCGAGCGCTACGGCCAGCAGGCGCTCACCGCGATCAACAACCACCGCGCCCGGATGCTGCTGTCCGGCGTCGCGGACATCGAAACGCTGCGCTACTTCTCCGACCTCGTCGGCGACGAGGAGATCCGCGATCGCCGGTCTGACCCGGATGCGCCCGTGCGCCGCCGGCCGCTCGCCGCGGCCGACCAGCTGCGGCAGATCAAGCCCGAGCACGGCCTTCTGATCTACGGCAGCCTCGCGCCGGCGATGCTC
>JBEKRJ010000768.1:0-3051 GCA_049518835.1 Solirubrobacteraceae bacterium | reverse complement strand
GGGACCCGCGTTGCACATCAGTTCATCGCCGACGACTGCGGTCTGACGCTGCTCGCCTGGGGCACCCGGGAGGCCAACGACATCGTTTGGTACCCCGACTCGAAGCAGGTGAGCTTGCGCGGTATCGGGATTAGGTTCCGTATCGAGCCACTCGACTACTGGGGCGGGGCGAGTTGAGCGAGCACCCTGGCAGGCACGCCGAGACCACCGCCTCGTTCAGCGCTTTGAGGATCTCTCAAGCGGCCCCGACCGCATGGACGCATCGATCGCTGCACGAAGGCTAGGCTCCCGAACTTCGTCGCCTCGGCGATCAGACGGCGAGGCCGTTGTCGTGCTTGTCACCAGCCGTCCGTTATCTCGTTGGCAGTCCGGATCGCGTCTCGTAGCGGCGTGCCGTAGAGCCCGCCGTCGATCAGCCGCCGCGAGCCCACGGGGTGGGGAAGGGCGACGCGAACCGGGGTCTCCGGGTTTGGCGCCCGCACCTGGAACCCAGGCCGCGGCGTGACAAACATCGTCAGCACGAGCTCTTCCGCATTCACGTGAAGGTCGGGTGCAAGCACGCGGCCGGTGGCGCGCTGAGCGCCGGAGTATGTCTGCTCGGTGAGCAGCACGCGCAGCGTTGTCTGCTCAGGCTCGAGCGCATGCGTTGGATCCAGCCGCCACGATGACGCTCGGATCCCGTCGCGCGTGGCCCGCAGGGGCCGCGCCTTGCTCACAGCGATGCACTTCCATGTGCCCCGACGGGCGTCTTGCTGAACGGCGACGGTGACCAACTGCGGCGGCCGGCCCCGCGCAAACAGGGCCTCACCGTCGTTACGGGCGAGCAGCCGCCAGCCCTCGAGACTCGGGAGCGCCGGTGCTGACGCCGCGTCGCGTCTCCCTGCCGCGTGCGACGCACCCGTCGGAGCCGCCTGCGCGCTGATCCTCGCGATCAGCGCGACAACGGCCGGATCCTCCGGGTCGAGCAAGCCAACGCCGGCGGCGAACGCGGCTGGAGAGAACGGCAACCCGCCGCCATCGCTGATCATCTCGGGATCACGCGCGGCCGGCAGCGGCTCAAGCAGGGCCGATCGCTCCCAATCACGTTCGCGGGGGAGTCTCGCTGTGCCCCGTGCAAGGCGGCTCACACGACTCATCGCGGGCTCCACATCCTCGCGAGCTTACCGCCAACGCGCTCGCGCCCGCGGCTGCTCAAATCGAACACGGGGTGGCTGCCCATGCTGAATAAGCTCATTCCTGCCGGCCGAGCGGTGCCGAGACTCAAGTGCTCGTCGCCAGACTGGACATCTTCAGCAAGCGCTTGGTGCACCCTTTGATCGACGCGCGCGGAGCGACCGGGCCTGGGCGGCACTGCCTCCCAAGAGCACGACGCAGAGGCCAATACCGTTGCTCAGCCACACGCCGCGGGGTCCTGCGAACGCGCTCCCCGCGGCGACGAGCACGATCGCGATCGAGATCCCAAGTTCCCGCCAGTCCTCCCGTGCCGCCGAGCGGGCCGCCCCGAACGTGCCGAGGACGAGCATCGTCGCTGTGACCACATACACGCCGTAGGCGACCCCGTCGCTCGCCCCGGCACTCGCCAGCGCTCCCATGATCACGTACACGGCGACCAATGTCACCGCCAAGGCCGCCCCTTCGGCGCGCCGCCGGCGCACCGAGCCCCCACTCACGCCCGCGCTCGCGCGGCGATGGGCGTAGAGCACCGAGCCGATCCGGATCGCCACGACGGCGTACAGGCCCAACAGGCCCACGACGGTCGGATACCTGTACGGATGCTGGCCGCGAACCGACAGCCACACCGAGCCAAAGGCCACCAGCGCCGCCGCGGCCGCGAGAAGCGAGAGCCACGGCGACCGAAAGTCCAACTCACGTTGCGTCTGGCGTTGGGTCTGTGCCAGCAGCCGCACCGCTCTACGGGGATCGAGTCCGCCCGGATCTTCGTAGGTCTCGGTCTTGTCCACGTCCGACATCCCGTTCATCACTCGCTCCCTGCGTTGGTTTGCGACACAAACCCTACTACGCTTTGTGGCTCAAAGTCAAGGCTGGTGTTAGCTGCTTTACACCCACAAGGCCCGTGGAGGCGAGGAGCTGCGACATCCCGTGGCCTGCGTCGCCGCCTGCCGCGTCTGGGATTCAAGGCCAGCCTTGCCGAATGGGCACGCCGAGCTTTCCGGCGTTGATGCCTTTGACGACAAAATCCGAGTCGACCCCCCACGCGCCGCGGGCGGTCACCTCACATGGGTTGCGGCGTTCGTTAGTTCGTCGACCTCAGCTAGGGTCACTGGATCGCGTCGGCCGGCCAAACACAGCCCGATCGCAAGGCCGGCCGCACCGTGCCGTCCGGTCGCGCTCGTACCGTACTCGACATGCCGTCCCGCAACGCTCCATCTCCGTGCGGCAGCGCCCGCAAGCACAAGCGCTGCTGCCTGGAGCGCAGGGACGCGGTCTCGGGGGCGCTCCATGCCCGCGGCAGGCTGATGGAAGACGTGATCGAGTGGCTCGGCCGCGAGCACGGCCAGACGCTTCGGCGGGCGAACGACGAGACCGTGCTGATCCGCATGCTCGAGCGGCGCTGGAGGGCGCGACTCGCGGCGTTGCCGTTCGATCCCGCCGATGCCGCGCTCGCCGTGATCGAGTTCGATCCCGACGACGTGGCCGAGCCCCTCCCGGACGGGATCGCACTGCGCGCCCTGAGCTGGTCGATCGACGACCACGACGCCGTCCTCGATGCGCTCGACGACGAGGATCCGTGGGAGGACATCGGCGAGTCGCTCCCCAGCGGGTGGGCGTTCGCCTGGCCCGCGGCTCCCGCCGCGGACGAGATCGATCTCGGCGGCCGGACCGAGGATGATGGCCAGATCGAGGTCGCCCGTCTGATCGTCGACGAGCGGGAAGTCAGCTTGATCAGCGCCAACCCGGCAACGCTGACCGAGATCGCCGCCCGGTTCGAGGCCGGTCAGCGTGACCTGATCAAACCGAGCGCGAACCGGCTCGCCGCATGACCGAGGCGCTCCGCGGCGACGTTTGCGAGCCGCTCGACGTAGCACCGCT
>JBEKRJ010000767.1:0-3056 GCA_049518835.1 Solirubrobacteraceae bacterium | reverse complement strand
GGTGCCGGCGCGGGGCCAGAACTTCGTCCCGAGCCAGAAGGTGTACAGGTGGTCGTCGTCCCAGCCAAACGCGAGCTGCAGGGCGCGGTGCAGATGCACGAACGTCTGGTCGCTACGCACCCTGATCGTCCCGCGAACGCCCGGGCATCCAACCAGGCGAGCGTCGAACTCGTACACCGTCTTCACGAACCCGCAGACGCCGAAGCCGGCGCCTTGATGCTCGTCGCGGCTTCTCCTTCTTCTCCGCGAACAATCAGGGAACATCAACATCAACATCAACATCAACATCAACAAGACCAGACGCCAGGTGGGGGGCCCTCAAGCGATCGCACCGGGGCCAGTGCAAGCCATCGTTTTCAGCTGAGCGTCGCCTGCTGGTCGCCGTCAACGGCGAGCACACGCCGTCGGGTCGGATGGCCGCCGTAGGGTCGCCCGTAGCTACCACAGCGGCGACGTCGGCGGCTACCGCCGTCGCTCCAGAGGCCGGCCGTCGCGCTCGGGGACGCCCGTAGCTACCACAGCGGCGACGTCGGCGGCTACCGCCGTCGCTCCAGAGGCCGGCCGTCGCGCTCGGGGAGCTGTGAGCGACGCGTCCGACTTCTCACGATCGTCCATCACGGGATTACGGCCTTGGCCTTCCCCGCACGACCCGCCCGATCATCACCCCAGGCAGGTGACCCATCACCCCAGGCAGGTGACCGTGAGATCTCCCGGTTCTCAGCATGGAGAGATCACGCGCATGCACGGGTTCTCCGACCCCGCGGGGTCCAATGACGGCTCGCGAAAACGCCGCCGCCGATGTTGCCTTCCGACGTCTGAAACCGCGTTGGCACCCCAAACCACGGCTTTCGAGGCTCAATAGCCGGCCTGCGCGCACCCCGACACCAACGCTTCGCTGCGCCCTCACGGGTCGCCAACGCATGGACGGGGCCATCGGGGGTTGCCCGGAGATGCTGTCCGAGTTGCAAACCGATATGAGGGCCGGCTCGCGTGCCAGCCCGCTGGCCGAGCGTCACGCCGGCGAGTGCCGGGCCATGAAGACCCGAGACCTGCCCGAACTGGCGAGCGCTTAGACCGGTTTTCTGCACCGACAATCCCCTGACCCCTGACGGCGAATCGAATGCGGGTGGTGGCGACTCGGAACGGCCGGAACGGCGAGCCAACTGTCGCGGCGCGCTGGTTCACGCGTCGGCGGGCAGGACGGTGAACGGCTCTCCGCGCAGCTGGGTGACTGTTCTGAAGTGTCGTTCGTCGAAGGTGAGGATCCGGTCGGTCCGGTACCGATCGGCGAGCACGACGAGTGCGCAGTCCGCGAGCCCCAGATCGAGGCCCTCGTAGCGTGCTTCAAGCCCAACGATCGTCGTGTAGTCGTCCGGGTCAAGGCCTGAGACGCTGAAACGACCATGGGCGAGATCGGTCAGGAACGCTCGCCGGGCCGCCCGGCCGAACCGCTGGCCGAGGAGATAGTCGATCTCCGCCGTCGTCGGCGCGGGGATGACGAGCGATCCGGGCTCGCCGCCAAGAGCCTCCAGGATCTGCTCGCGCCGAGGCTCGTCAGGATCAGCGAGCGCAACGAGCGGTGCCGCGTCGATCAGGAGCGTCACACGCCGAACCCGTCGAGCAACTCGTGCTCGGGGATCTGCGAGATCGGGCGTGTGTCCCTGTCGATCCGCGGGAAGCCCACGGCGAGAGCAAACTCTCGATCCCGCGACGATGGCGGCTGGTAAGCCGCGATCGCCTCGCGCAGGATCTCGGCTTGAGATCGACCCTCCTGGCGGGCAAGGCGGGCTAGGCGCTCGGCCTGCTCATCGTTGAGATAGACGCTCGTCTTGCGCACGCCAAGCATTATAGGGCAGCACGTAGGGCATCCCTTAGGCTCGTTCGGTCGCGGGCGGGCTGCACAGTCCCTCTCGCCGGGGCGATTCGTCGCTGCTTGCCGCTCGAGCGGTCGGCCAGTTGCGTGGACGCCTACCAGCCAGTGCAGAGCGAAAACCACCGTCGATCGGCAAGGCGGGCTAGGCGCTCGGCCTGCTCATCGTTGGGGCGATTCGTCGCTGCTTGCCGCTCGAGCGGTCGGCCAGTTGCGTGGACGCCTACCAGCCAGTGCAGAGCGAAAACCACCGTCGATCCGTATCGACCATCAACGACACCGCGCCATCGTGGTAAGTATACATAAGCCAGATTATCGAGCATTAACCGGCGAGTCCCAGGTCACCTGTCCAGAAACGGTCGCCGGCATCTCCGAGCGGAGGCGGGTGTCGATCGCCGCCCTTTGCCAGCCGGAGAACGGATCGATCGCTCAGGTTGGGGTGTGCCGGGGACGCCGATGCTGGGGGCTGTTAGCCTCAGGCGGCGCGGACGCCGTAGCGTTGGCGTGCGGCCTCTCCTGAGGTACCGACGAGCGAGCCGATCGTGCGCCACGAGAGGCCGCTTTCGCGTGCCTTGGCTACTGCTTCGACGATCTCGCGTTCGGCTTGCGCGCGTGATTCCACGGCGCGTCGCAGGGCGATGAAGGCTTGGGGGTCGCGTTGGTCGCCCGGGCCGGGTTCGTAGTCTTCGAAGCGTCGAGCGAGTTCGTCGCTGTGCTCGAGGATGTCTTTGACTTTGCGCGGCACCGTGCTCACATGAGGAACTTCGCGCGGGCGGGCATCGCGTGCACGATCACCACCGCGTCGTCGGCATCGACGATTCCGATCTCGTACAGCGCACCGTTGGTGCCGCCTCCGATCAGCATCGCGAAGCCATCGTCGAATTCGAAGACGCGGATTGGGTTGGAGTAGGCGTGCATGATGTCCTGGTCGCTGACCGCGTGCTTGCGGGCGCTGGGAGCGATGATCGGCTCTCCACCAATTCTGGCAAGTTATCTTGCCGCGCCGGGCGCCGCAAGTCGTGCGGGCACGGAGTGCAGTCGCGCACTGATCCGCCACTGCCTCTAACCGACCTTAGCGTCCGGGGTTCCTGCTACTAATCCGCTCGTGGCGAGGTCCCGGGTTCCGCAGCTCGTTGGGGCGCTAGGTGCCGGATTCGTCCGTGGACGCTGACGATTCGGCGGTCGA
>JBEKRJ010000766.1:0-3058 GCA_049518835.1 Solirubrobacteraceae bacterium | reverse complement strand
ACCGACGACGTGAACTGAAGGGCACGTCAGTGTGAATGTCGCAGCCGGGCGCTCACCCGGCCGCCGAGCCCACACACATCTCAGAACAGGAGGCCTTGGTGCCAGAGTCAGATAAGACCCGTGCGCGACCGTTCATCACCTCGGTGATCGGCGCATCGATCGCCGGCCTGCTCGTGTCGTTGTCATTCGGCTACTCCAATCACTCGCCGAGGCCGCACCACGTGCCCGTGGACGTGGTCGGCCCCGCCGTCGTCGTGGCGCACATCCGGGCTGGGCTCGATCACGCAGTGCCCGGTGGCTTCAATGTCGTCCCGGCCACGTCCGTGAGCGCCGCCCGCGACCGGGTTCTCGACCAGGACGCCGGCGGTGCGCTGGCTGTCCCACCGACCGGCCCGACCACGATCCTGACCGCGTCCGCAGGCGGGTCGACCCTTCAGCAGGCGGTTGTGTCGGCGCTCGGGGCCGGCTCACGCGCGCTCGGGCGTCCGGCACTCGTCCACGACATCGCGCCGCTGCCGGCCTCCGACCGGTCGGGTCTTGCGACCTACGACTTCGAACTGGGGCTGCTGATCCCCAGCGTGCTCGTGAGCCTGATGCTGTACCTCGTCGGACGAACGCTGCGGATCTGGAACCGGATCGGTGCGGCCAGCGTGTTCGCGCTACTGGTCGCCGCTGTGAATGTCCTCGCCCAGTACGCGATCGTCGGCTCGCTCAGCACGGCCCCACTCGCGGCTTACGGCATCGGGGCCCTCGGGGCCTTGACTTTCGTGCTGTTCGTGATCGCATGCCAGGCCGCCGTCGGACTCGCCGGCACAGCGCCTGCCGCGGTGACGCTGATCTTCGTCGGCAACGCGCTCAGCGGCGGACCTACCCCGCGGTGGTTCCTGCCCGACGTGTACCGGCAACTCTCAAACTGGATGCCGACGAGCGCGATCGTCCGCAGCCTGCGATCGGTTGTCTATTTCGGCGGCGACGGCCTTGGCCACCCGCTCCTGGTGCTATTCGTGTGGTCCGGTGTCGCGCTGTTCCTGATCGTCGCGGTCGACGTGCTGCACGTCACGGAACTGCGCCACACCTCCGATTCGCCACCGCAGGTGTTTGCGAAGTCCGCGGTTGCACACATTCGCGCGCGGCGGCGGCGAGGGCGGTCGGACCCGACCACCGGCGACCTGGCGTCGGCATCATGATCGCGGACACGTCCTCGATCGGCTGCGAGCGCGGGCCCCGAGGCACGCGTGGGCTTGCCGAGTGGGCGGCAGGGAGTGTGCGCGGATGGGGCCTCGCTGCGCTCGGCGTCCCTGGGGCCGTGCGACCCCATCCGGACGGGGCCGCACTAGCGCGGGCCACACCCTGACGCACGGCCCGGCCACTGAGGCGAAGCGCTGGCAAAACGTTACGCAGCGGGCGGAGGGCGTCGCGCGCGTTACGTTTCGGCTCGGACCAGACCACATCGTCACAGTCCGAAGGCTCGGATGATGCGATCAACCGCTAGAGGACGAACGGAATCAGCATTTTCGTGGTGGTTCGATACGCCGGGTATGCCGTCGGGAAGCTTGCGGTGAGGTTCTTCTCCTCCACGGATGCGCAGTAGTAGAAGAACGCACCCAGAATCGCGACGACCACTAGGCCGATCAGGTTCGTCACGAGTGCGGTCCCAAGCACGCCAGCCAGGAGTCCCGAGTAGATCGGGTGGCGGACGAGTCGGTACGGCCCGGAGGTGACGAGTTCCGGTTCGGCCTTCTGCGTCATCGGCATCCCCCAGTTGCTGCCGAGCCGGACGCGAGCCCAGATCGCCACAGCGATTCCGGATGCGAACACGACCGCGCCGATCGCCCCCACGAGCGGGCTGTTGATGGCCAAGCCCCCGCCGCGAAAGACGCGGACGAGAACGAGGACTGCCAGGGCGCTCAGGCCGGTCACGGGGATTCGACGCCTGCTAGCACTGCCTTGCTTCACACCGAAGGCGGACGCGAGCCAATAGGCCCAGAAGATGATCCAAGCGATCGTGATTGCGGTCTTCAGCGTGTGCATGTGGTTCGACGGGCACGTGGTCGCGGACGGGTAACGCCAGCCTACGGCTCCAACGAAGCGCCGTCATCGGCGCTGAGATGGATCTCCGCGTCCACCTACGGTTGGACGTGCGCACGATAATTCTGACGTGCGCCCTGGGTCGGATCCTCAGTGAAGAACGGCGTAATCGAGATCCAGGGCGACCATCGTGACGTCGTGGTCGAGATCCTGAACGCCAAGAGCTACGCGCTCGTCCTCGCCGGAGGCTGATGCGCGTCGACAAGTGGCTGTGGACGGCGCGGATGTTCAAGACACGCGCGCTGGCGGCCGGCGCCGTCAGGGGCGGGCGCGTGCATGTCAATGGCGTCGCGGTCAAGCCGAGCCGCGAGGTCGGGCCCGGTGACGAGCTCGAGATCACCCTTGGCCCCGTGCGACGAACCGTGATCGTGCGCTCCACCGCCGAGCGCCGCGTCTCCGCCGCAGAGGCGGCGAACCTCTACGGCGAGACCGAGCAAAGCCTCGAGGAGCGTAAGCGCGAGGCGGAGCAGCGCCGGCTCGCCGGTCCACTCGACCTCGGCGGGCGCCCGACCAAGCGCGACCGTCGCCGCTACGACGCGGGCCGGCGTTCGCCATAGCGGGGGTCGCCGATACCCGCGGGATCACGGTGTTACGTGTGCGTTATGAATCGCGCCCTACAACGAGGCGCGGCCATCTGACGCGACGCTACGCGACGTGCCTCGGACGGGCCAGCGCCCGGGGGTCAGTGCCACATCGTGCCACATCGTCGTACGATTGCCTCGGTGTCCGATCACTACACGCTCCGCCTTCCTCCGGGAACCCGCGGGCGGCTTTCGCAGCACGCCCGCCGCGCAGGACTGCCTGAGCGGGCGCTGGCCCAGCGATACGTCGAAGAAGGACTACGGCACGACGCTCATCCCCTGATTCAGTTCCTGGATGGACCGACCGGGCGGCGCGCGAGCATGGTCGGCTCCGGGCTTGACGTCTGGGAGGTGATCGCCACCGTCCGCGACAACGACGGATCGTTCGA
>JBEKRJ010000765.1:0-3066 GCA_049518835.1 Solirubrobacteraceae bacterium | reverse complement strand
CTCGCCTACGGCGGCGGCGGGCACGAAGCCGCCGGCACCTGCCAGATCGACAACGACCGCGCCCCGGCCGTGCTCGCCGAGCTCGTGCACAAGATCACCACCCCCGACCGCGACCCACTCGCTGCATAATCGACCGGCCCGGTCGCCGGCGACGGCGATCGCGGATAATCCGGCCCATGGCATCAACGACCGACTGGCTGGTCGGGGCGGGTGATGTCGTCGACATCATCCGCACCAAGGACTGGTCGGCGACCGCGCTGGGGCCGATCCGGCGCTGGCCTGAGAGCCTGCGCACGACGGTTTCGCTGATCCTCGCGTCCTCGTTTCCGATCAATCTGATCTGGGGTGACGGCGCCGTCCAGATCTGGAACGACGGCTATGCCGTGGTCTGCGGCGACAAGCATCCATCCGAGCTGGGCAGCGACTATCGCGTCTGCTGGGCGTCGGCTTGGCCGGCGATCGGCGGCGCGTTTGACCGCGCTCGGGGCGGCGAGACCGCGTACCTGACCGACCAGCCGATGTTCCTCGATCGGCTCGGATATCTCGAGGAGACCTGGTTCACGTTCTCGCTGAGCCCAATCTTCGACCATCAGGGAGCGGTGCTCGGGCTGTTTCACCCGGTCACGGAGACGACCGCGCACAACCTGTCACAGCGGCGCACCCGCACCTTGCGCGAGCTGGCGGAGCGGATGAGCAAGGCCCGCACGACGGACGGCGCGGTCGCCGCGGCGCGGGAGGTGCTTGCGCGGTCGGTCCGGGATCTGCCGCTCGCGGCGCTGTATCTCGGGCGCGATCCGGCGGCGCTGGAGCTCGCGTTCTGCACCGGCGTCCGCGACGGGCGCGCGTTGACCGGCCTCGCCGCGGGGAGCGCAAGCCCGGTCGCGGTCGCTGCGGCGAGCGGGCAGCGGGCGGAGATCTCGGACCTGCGGGAGGGCCTCGGCGAGATCGAGGCCGGTGACTTCGGCGAGCCGCTCGAGGCGCTGATCGTGGCGCCGTTGAGCCCCGCCGGAATCGGCGAGCTGCGCTGCGTGCTGGCGGTCGGATTGAGCACGCGTCTGCCCCACGACGAGCTGTACATGTCACACCTCGACCTGGTCGCGCAAGTGATCTCGAGCGGGCTTTCAGGCGCGATCTCATATGAGCGCGAGCGCGCGCGCGCCGAGCAGCTAGCCGAGCTGGACCGCGCCAAGACGACGTTCTTCTCGAACATCTCGCACGAGTTCCGCACGCCGTTGACACTGATCCTCGGCCCGATCGAGGACCTGATCTCTGACCTGCGCGGCTCCGACCCCGATCGCAGCCGTCAACTCGAGCTCGTGCACCGCAACGGCCTGCGGTTGCAGCGGATGGTCAACGCCCTGCTCGAGTTCTCGCGGATCGAGTCCGGGCACCTCGAGGCTGCCTATGTGCCGACCGATCTGGCCGCCTACACCGCTGAGATCGCGGCGATGTTCCAGCCGGTGCTGGCGCGGGCGGAGCTCGCGTTCGAGGTCGACGCGCCGCCCCTCGCGGAGCCGGTCTGGGTCGACCGCTCGATGTGGGAGAAGGTCGTCACGAACCTCCTGTCCAACGCGTTCAAGCACACGTTTCGGGGCACGATCTGCGTCCGTCTGCGCGCGAGCCCCGACGGGGGCGCGCAGCTGGCGGTGCTCGACACCGGCGTCGGCATCGCCGCCGCCGAGCTGCCGCGGGTATTCGAGCGCTTCCACCGCGTCGCCAACGCACGCTCGCGCTCGATCGAGGGCACGGGGATCGGGCTGGCGCTGGTCCGGGATCTCGTGACGCTGCACGGTGGCGAGGTGCATGTCGAGAGCGACGAGGGCCGGGGGACCACGTTCACGATCACGCTCCCCGGCGGCTATGCGCACCTGCCCGAGGAACAGCTGCAGCAGGCGGCGCAGACGGCCGGCGCGCCCGGGTTCGCCGCCGCGCAGGCGCAGGAGGCGCTGCATTGGCTCGCGCAGAGCGCCGACTCGGTCGGCAACGGTGACGAGCTCGGCGCCGGCGCGCGCAGCGCGAACGATCGCTTGGGGCGGATCTTCGTCGTCGACGACAACGAGGACATGCGGCGGCATCTCGTGCGGATCCTCATGCCGCAGTTCGAGGTCACGGCTCACGCCGACGGTCAAGCCGCGCTGGAGGCCGCGGCCGAACACCCACCGGATCTCGTGCTGTGCGACGTGATGATGCCGCGGTTGGACGGCTTCGGACTGCTGCGGGCGCTGCGCCAGGAGCCGCGTACGAGCACGATTCCCGTGATCATGCTGTCCGCCCGCGCCGGCGAAGAGTCGGCGGTGGAGGGAATCGCGGCCGGTGCCGACGACTATCTGGTCAAGCCGTTCAGCACGCGCGAGCTGGTGGCACGGGTCTCGGGCGCGCTGGCGCTGTCGCGGCTGCGTCGCGAGACCGAGCAACGACTGGCGGACTCAAACCGAGAGCTGCAGGCGGCGACGAAGGCCAAGAGCGAGTTCCTCGCGAACATGAGCCACGAGATCCGCACGCCGATGAACGCGATCGTCGGGATGACGTCACTGTTGCTCGACACGCCGCTGTCGGCCGAGCAGAGCGAGTTCGCGGATGTGATCCGCAATGCCGGCGATCACCTGCTGAGCGTGATCAACGACGTGCTCGACTTCTCCAGGATCGAGGCCGGCCTGCTCGACCTCAAGCTCGAGCCGTTCTCGGTCGGCGGGTGCGTCGAGGAGTCGGTCGAGCTGCTGGCGGGCGCGGCCGCCGCGCGCGGCGTTGAGCTGGTCGCGTACGTCGAGCCGACCGTGCCCGGCTGGATCATCGGCGACGAGGGCCGCGTGCGACAGGTGCTCGTCAACCTGCTCGGCAACGCGGTCAAGTTCACCGCCAAGGGCGAGATCGCGCTGCTCGTCTCGGCCGAGCCCGTCGCGGCGGGCACCCGCTTGACGTTCGCGGTCCGCGACACCGGGGTCGGGATCCCGCCGGAGTCGATCGAGCGGCTGTTCGAAGCGTTCGTGCAAGCGGACTCGTCGATCACCCGCGCACGCGATGGCACCGGCCTCGGGCTCCCGATCACGCGCGCGCTGACGCGCTTGA
>JBEKRJ010000764.1:0-3070 GCA_049518835.1 Solirubrobacteraceae bacterium | reverse complement strand
AGATCACCGGGAAGAAGACGAGCAGCAGCAGGCCGCTGAGGATCGCAGGGATGCGGATGTAAGGCGTTGGGCTGACGAGGCTCGGGACCGCCGTTCGCCGTCCGGCTCGCGGCTTGCCGAAGGCGATCCGATCGAGCAGCGAATACAGCGGCAGCAGCACCAGGTCGTGGATCACGATCGCCGCGATGAACCACTCCAGGACGTTGGCCACCTCGCTGGGGCGCTGGAACCATCCCACCACCGCGGCTCCGGCGATCGCGAAGCTCGCCAGCAACGCGAGCAGGTGCACGGGACTTGCGCCGTAGCGTGGTCGGAAGCGCCCCGGCGGGCTCATTCGGGCACCGGGCGGAACGTCATGTGTGACACCCATTTCGTGCAGTGAACACCCGGCAGCGCCGGGCTGATCACCCGCGCGGGGTAGCCGTGGTCAGGCGACAGATCGAGGCCATTGACGCGCAGTGCCAGCAGCGAGCGCTCGTCGGCGACCTGCTCGTGACCCAGTGTCGCGTGGCCGAAGAGGCCGTGTTCGAGTGACTGGGTGGTGACTGTGGCTGGCTGGTGCACCTCACACAGTGAGGCGAGGTCGCGCAGCCTGACGCCGGTCCACCGTTGTGTCGTCGACCATCCCTCGACGCACGCGATCGGCAGCTCGTAGCTGTGCTGGGGCAGCGCGAGCAGCTGCTCGCGCGAGAGCGAGACGAACCGTTCGCCGACCAGGTGAAGCCGCCAGCCAGCGCCGATGCTCTGAGCGGAGATACCGGCCGCGAGCGCCGTCTTGTTGACCGGGAAGCCGAGCGGGCCCGGGCGGACGCGCCCACGCGGGAGCAGGAACGCCAGCGCTCGAAAGGGACCGCCGATGGATTGGGCAGCGCCTTGCACCAGCAACAGGACCGATCCCGCCCCGACCGTCGCGAGCAGCGCGCGGCGCGACATCGTCGCGGGCGCGGGGTTCGCGGCGCGCAGCGATCGCTCGCTGGGGAGGGACTGCGAACCAACGTCTTCACCGGGTGCCACCGCCAGTACCTCCGCGCGGGTCCTCAGCGACTGGCGCATGGTCGGGAACTTGAGTGCGACATGGGCGAGAAACGCCCCGATGAACACCCACGCGCCGTAATAGTGCGCCGGGGTGAAGAAGAAATGGAACGCGTACCAGTACTGGATGTTGAGAATGCCGGTGACGAATTCGAACAGCGCGCTTCCGACCAGTAACGCCAACGAGAGCCGTTCCAGCGCGTGCGCCGGGTTGCGGACCGGCGGCCATTCGAACAGTCGCGGGATCACCGACCAGAGCTTTGCGAGCAGCACCGGGAACAGCGCGAGTCCGATCGAGACGTGCAGTCCCTGGGTAAGCGCGTACAGCCACGATGGGTGCGTCGGCCACGCGAACAGGTAGAAGTCGAGCGGGCCGCCGATGTCCCGGCCGAGCGCGTTCGCGCCGAGCCCCGGCTGGTAGGCGTCGTTCGACAGCAGCCCGGTCACGATCACGATCGGCAGGCCGATCAAGAGCACCAGTCCGAGCACAGCTGTCAGCCACGGCCCCCGCAGCGGGCTGCGCCAGAGGTCCTGCCGGAACGGTCCCGGTGGGGGCTTCGAACGGTCCACGCGGAGGAGGCGCACGCGGGTCAGACTGACACGTGACGAGCCGGCTTGCAACACTCTGAGCAGAGGGTTTAAGTCGCTGTTCATCGCTCTCCACAGCACCTGCTGCTAATAGTGAACAGAGTCTTACGGACGCTTTCGCAGGTTCACCGGTTTCGTCTTTTGTAATGCCAGGCGGATTAGCTTTGGTGGGTGAAACCCGTTGCACTGCTGGTGATCGCCAAGGAACCGCTGCCCGGCCGCGCGAAGACGAGATTGACGCCGCCATGCAGCTTGGATGAGGCAGCTGGTCTGGCACAGGCGTCGCTGCTCGACACGCTCGACGTTGTTGCTCGCACACCGGCCGCCCGGAAGGTGCTCGTGTTCGAGGGCGACGCTCGACGCTGGCGCCGCGAGGAATTCGAGGTGATAGCGCAGCGCGGCAGCGGACTCGGCGAGCGGCTCGACGCGGCGTTCGAAGACGTCGGACCGCCGGCGCTCTTGGTCGGGATGGACACGCCCCAGCTGACCACCCGACTGCTGCTTGACGGGATGCGCGCGCTCGCAACGCGCGACGTTGACGCGATTCTCGGCCGGGCTCACGACGGCGGCTACTGGAGCGTGGGTTTCAGCCGCCGCGTCGCCGGCGCGTTCAACGACGTACCGATGAGCTGCGAGTCGACGTGGATCAGGCAACGGGCCCGGCTGAGCGAGCTCGGGTTGCGAGTCCACGAGCAGCCAGTGCTACGCGACGTCGACACGATCGAGGATGCGCGCGCGGTCGCGTCCGCGGCTCCGCACACGAGATTCGCACGAGCGCTCACCGGGATCCGGTGATCAGCGCCCTGAGCATGTATGGCGCCGGACTGCGAGGGGGCGCCCGGTCGAGCGTGCGCCAGCACGCGCGGCTGATCGACGGCACGGCCGTCCCGTTGCCACTGGAGCGTTACCTGGGTCCGGCCGATGCGAGCGACGAGCAACTCCTGGACGGCCTCACTGGCCCCGTGCTCGACGTCGGTTGCGGACCGGGTCGCCACCTGCATGCGCTCGCCGCGCGCGGGGTGTTCGCGCTCGGTGTCGACCTCTCGCCAGTCGCAGTCGAGCTTGCCGTCGGAGGCGGGGGCCGGGCGATCGTCGGCGACATCTTCGACGAGCTACCGGGCGGCGGGACGTGGCGCAGCGCGCTCCTGCTCGACGGCAACATCGGCATCGGCGGCTCGCCGGTCCGGCTGCTGGCTCGCATCGGCGCGTTGCTGCGCGGCGGGGGAGAGTTGCTCGTCGAGCTCGAACCCCCGGGCGGGTCGACGTGCTGCACGCTCGCGCGGCTCGAGAGCGACGGCGGCGTCAGTGCGTGGTTTCCGTGGGCGCGCGTCGCCGTAGGTGAGATCGCGCAGATCGCCCACGCGGGCGGCTTTCTCACGGCCGAGGTCTGGCCGCTCGCGGGGCGTTGGTTTGCACGCCTGCATCGCGACGACCGCCATTTTGATCGCCC
>JBEKRJ010000763.1:0-3072 GCA_049518835.1 Solirubrobacteraceae bacterium | reverse complement strand
AAGGCCAACTAGCTTCGGCCGGCCCGGGCTGGAAGGCGCGCCGCGAATGCCCATTGAGCCGCCCTCGTCCGGTTTCGAGAATCGCGCTTTGTAGACACGCACGCCGGATGCCGTAGCCCCTCTAAAGCGCATGGCGTGCTCGGGAATTGAGAGAAAGCGGCCGACCAGAGACGTCCCGACCGCAGACAAGACGGAGCGACTATGACACTCTCGGAAACCGCGCACGCCTGGCTCAAGAGCCCGGACGGGTGGCGTTTGCTCTCTTCGCCAGGCGCAGGACCCGCCGCTGCCCACACACACCCGAGTGCTCGCAAGAACCATGCAAGCACTCGGTGCTTGGTTTGGCACCGAGCGGTTCCGGCCCGACTGGCGGCGCAGCCCCGCTCCTCGCCGAGAGCAGGGCCAGCAGCGCAGCGTGCAGAAACGTCACTTTGCCTAGGCACGGCGAGGGACCGGGCGATCGCCAAGCGCTTCTCCTTGCGGGGCAGGCGCGGGAGGGCCGAGCACGGACAGCTGTCCTTGGCGCGAGGACGGCTGCTCGGGCTCGCCGGCCACTCGTTCCTTTCCAATCGCTTGTGGGCGGGGAGCAAGCGCGCCGCGAGACTCGGGCATGTGGTTTGGCGGTCGGATAGGGTTTGTCGTGGTGTCGGGGCGTCGGGATCTGAAGGTGGTGATCGTCGGAGCTGGGTTCGGCGGTATTGCGGCGGCGATTGAGTTGCAGCGCCAAGGGTTCGAGGACATCACGATTCTCGAACGGGCGCCGGATCTCGGCGGTACGTGGTTCTATAACACTTATCCGGGCGCGGCGTGCGACGTTCCCGGCCAGTTGTACTCCTACTCCTACGCGCAGCGGCGTGACTGGTCGCGGCTGTGTTCTGCGCAGGCGGAGATCCTGGCCTATCTTCGTGGCGTCGCGCACGGTCATGGTGTTGACCGGCGGGTGGTGACGGGTAGCGAGGTGGTTGCGTGCAGTTGGGACGAGTCGAGTTGCCGATGGTTGGTGCGGACGGCGGACGGTAGCGATCACGACGCCGATGCGGTCGTCCTGGCGACCGGCTTGTTGCATCAGCCGGCGTTCCCACCGATCACGGGGGTAGATGGGTTCAGCGGCCACCAGTTTCACTCGGCGCGGTGGGACCACGACTACGATCTGCGCGGCAAGCGCGTGGCGGTGATCGGCACCGGCGCGAGTGCCGTGCAGTTTGTGCCCGAGATCGCCGGTCAAGTGTCGCGGCTGGTCATCTTTCAGCGGACCGGCAACTGGTTTCTGCCACGCAAGAACCGGCCGTACCCGCGTGCGTGGCGCGCGGCGGTCACGCATGTCCCCGGGCTGCAGGGGTTTCGGCGCCGGTTCATTTTCTACTACACCGAGTCGCTGACTGCGGCGATCCGCCATCCGCGTATTGTCGGGCCGGTGCTGCGCGCGCGGTCAGCCGCATTCATGCGCTGGCAGCTGCGAGACCGTGAGCTGCGCCGTAAGGTCTGGCCTGGCTATACGTTCGGGTGCAAGCGGGTGTTGTTTAGCTCGTATTTCCTGCGGGCGCTGGCGCGTCCCAACGTCGCGGTCGTCACCGAGCCGATCACTGGCATGACCGCGGGTGGGGTTGTGACCGCCGACGGCCGCGAGCACGAGGTGGACTGCATCATCTACGCCACCGGGTTCAAGACCACCAGCTTCATGTTCCCGATGCAGATCACCGGCGTGGGCGGCCGATCGCTGAGCGAGGTCTGGGACCGCGGCGCGCACGCTCACTTCGGGATCGTCGTCCCCGGGTTCCCGTCGATGTTCATCATGTACGGCCCCAACACGAATACGTCGGGCGGCTCGATCCTGGTCTACCACGAGGCTCAGGCCGCCTACCTGCGCCAAGCACTCGAGCACGTCCGGGAGCGCGCAGCGGCGATCGACGTGCGTCCCGAGGTCGAGGCCACGAGCGACCGCGAGCTGCAGGCGCGGTTCGCACGGACCGCGTGGCTGCAGTGCGACTCGTGGTATCGCAATGCCGAAGGGCGGATCGTCGCCAACTGGCCTGGCTACATGCGCGAGTACATCCGCCAGACCTCCACGCTGGATCCCTCGCAGTACACGTTCATCGCCCCGCCTGGCGACGAGAACGAGGTGTTTCGCGCCGGGATCGCGCCGTCGCGATGAGCGCGATCAACTACCACCGCGTGGGGGCGGGTCCGCCGCTCGTGCTGCTGCATGGCGTCGGGCACCACTGGCAGGCGTGGCGGCCGATCATCGACCGGCTAGTCGGCGAGTTCGAGGTCATCGCCTGCGACTCGCCGGGGTTCGGCCGCTCGCCGCCGCTACCGGCCGGCGTGGCGCCGACCGTGCCGGCCTACGCCAACGCGTTCGCAGAGTTCTTCACCGAGCTGGACATCAATCGCCCTCACGTAGCCGGGAACTCGATGGGTGCTGCGATCACGCTCGAACTGGCCCGACGCCGTGCCGTCCGTTCGGTGACGGCGGTGTCACCGGCCGGCTTTTGGACGCCAGCAGAGCGACGTTACTGTCAGCGATCGCTCGGACTCTTGGCAGCGTTCCCGAGCGCGGCCCGGCCGACAGCGCTGGCGCTGGCACGGACACGTCCCGGACGTATGGCGCTATTCGCGCAAACGTTCGGGTCACCCACCCGGATACCCGCGGACGAGGCTGTCGCAACGCTCCGTGACGCATGGACAGCGCCGGCGTTCGCCGCCGCGCTGTCAGCATTCGACGCCTACACATTCACAGGCGCGGAGCAGCTACGCGGCGTTCCGATCACGATCGCGTGGGGCCGACACGACCGCCTACTCCTCTACAGCCGCCAAGCGCCACGAGCCCGGGCGCTGCTGCCGTGGGCGCGCCACGTGACCCTCGACGCCGGGCACGTGCCGTTCTTCGACGCCCCAGGTGCGGTCACCGAAGTCATCCGCACAACGGCAACCGACGCGGCCCTCGACGCCTCACCCGAGTGAAGGCCGAGCCAGCCGTCCGCGCGGGCCCTTAGCGGGATCGCGCGACGGCGTGACCGGCGAACCAGAGAAGAAGCCCATGTCGCGCGCTGTGGCGCCGTCATGCGGCGCTGA
>JBEKRJ010000762.1:0-3077 GCA_049518835.1 Solirubrobacteraceae bacterium | reverse complement strand
GCCGCCGGCCGGCGATCGCGCGGCCGAGCATCGCATCTGCCTCGCCGGCGCCGTAGACGTCGGCAGTGATCACCGTCGCGATCGCGTCATCGGGCGTGATCAGGGCGATGAAGCGCTCGTCTTCCAGTGGCGCGCCAAAGCGCATGAAGCGCCCGCCGCTCCAGGTTCCGACAGCGACAGGACCCGGATCGAGCGACTCGGTTGCGTTCGGCATCTCGCGCCAGAGTGTAGGCGCCGGCGACCGCAGCGTCTCTGATCACCGGGGCCGCCAGAGTGCTGAACAACCGAGCCGACCCGCCGGCGCGAGCAGTGTCCGCGATCGCCTCTACGCTTTCCGGCGATGCCCAAGTCCCGGTTGGATGCCCTGATCGTGGAATATGGCGCTCAGCGCTGACGCCACCATCGACTGCTCTCCAGATCGTGGAACACGACCTCGTCGCGCCCGCAGGTCGTGACGATCTCCCAGTAGCGGCGGCGAAGCGGTCGGTCGGTCCACCAGCGGTCTTCCACCAGCCAGGACTCGCGAACCACATCTACGTCTCGATTGTCGATGGTGACCGGGGTGCCATCGTCACCAGCCCTGACCGCCACCCGGCGGGGGACCGCAAGCCGCCGGGGGCCGTTCACAACGCCCCTCCGCCCGTCAGCTGTCGGCACCGCAATCATTGGGCTCCACCTTCGAACGGTGCCAGGACCGCACGGCGCTCGGGGAAGCGCGAATCCGGGTCGACTTCGAGCACCCGCATGGCCGCTTCGGGCCCGGCCGCTGCGCGTGCTTGACGGATCGCTTCACGCAGTCGCTCGGCCCTGGCCGCTGCCGGATCCTCGAGCAGGGCTCGCTGGTCCGAGGCGGGGGGACCGTAACGCTCAACCGCAAGTCGAAGCTCTTGCGCGGGCGCGGGGATCAGCGCCAACCGTGGCGCGAGCACGAGCCGCATCCGCAGCGGATCGGCGAGCGACTCGCGGAAGACCACCTGCTCGCGCCAAGTCCCACCCTGCTCGACCAGCACAGCTGCGAGCACGACGGCCCGCAAGGTGCGGCCCCGCCGCTCGCGCCGGGCGAGCAGGCGATCGATCAGCAGCCCCAGGCCACGCTCGAGCTGCACGCCCGAGGTTGCCTCCGGCAGCTCGAGTGACTCGCGCAGGAACTCCGCCGCAGGCCGGGGACGCAAGGCGCCGTCACCCCCGTTGGCGAGCTCATGCGCGATCAGACCGGGCTTCCCGAAGCGATCCGCGATCGCGGCGATCGGCAACCCCGCCAGCTCACCGAGCGTCTTGACCCCCAGCCGTTCCAACGCCTCGGGAAGGTCGGCCAGCGCAGGGCGCGCGCGCAGCAGCGCGACCGGCAACTGTGCGAGGAAGGCGCCCGCTTCCGCACGACCTCCAGCCACGATCGCCGGCCTTCGCACCCGTGCCTTGGTCGCCGCCGCAACCGCTGCGAATCGCGAAGGTGCAACCCCATACCTGGCCGGCACGCGCAGCGCCCGTCGCGCCGACGCGAGCACCCCCTCGATCCCCCCGTGCAATCGCAGCAGCCCGTGCGCGTCGAAACAGACGAGTCCCGGTCGTTCGGGCTCGACCGCAGCCCCGATCGATTCCAGGCGCACCAGCAGTCGCTCCCAGGCGTCCGCCACGCCGGCGGGATCCGGAGGCACGAGCATCAACCTCGGGCAACGGGCGAGCGCTTCCCCCAAGCGCATCCCGGGATGTACCCCAAACGCCTCAGCGGCAAGCGAGACCTCGCCAACCTGCTGTGCTGCGCCGGGTTCAGGCGCGATCGCCACCGGGGCCTGCAGCAGCTCGGCCCGGTCGCCGGCTGCGATTGCCAGCTGGAAGCGCGGGAGAAGGATGCAGATGACCATGACCGAACAGATGTTCGCATGGCGTTCGGACGGACTTGTCTCGGTGCTAGGTTCCATCGGGTGGCGCTGCCGAATCCGGCCGAGATCGCAATGCAAGGCGTCCGCACGCTGCGCGCCTTCGGCCAGCGGGTGCCGGGCGCGGGAAGCATGCTCGCCCCGTCGCTGCACGACGCCGTCGAGGACCGAATCGTGCTGATCACCGGGGCTTCGTCGGGGATCGGCAAGGCGACCGCGATCGAGCTCGGGAAGGCGGGCGCCAGCGTGCTGCTGGTTGCTCGTACGGAGACCAAGCTCGAGGAGGTCAAGCGCACGATCGAGGGGCTGGGGGGCACCGCCCACGTCCATCGCTGCGACCTCTCGGATCTCGACGACATCGATCGGATGGCGGCCGACGTGCTTGCAGCCCACGGTCGCGTCGACATCCTGGTCAACAATGCCGGCAAGTCGATCCGCCGCTCGGTCAGCAGGTCGTATAAACGCTTTCACGACTATCAGCGAACGATGCAGCTCAACTACTTCGCGCCGGTCAAGCTGATCCTCGACCTGCTTCCGTCGATGCGCACGCGCAAGTCCGGCCACATCATCAACATCTCGACGATCGGCGTGCAGACCAACACACCGAGGTTCTCGGCGTATCTGGCATCCAAGGCGGCGTTGGATGCGTTCTCGCGGTCGATCGCGGTGGAGATCATCGGCGACGGCGTGCACATCACGACGGTGTACATGCCGCTCGTGCGCACGCCGATGATCGCGCCGACCAAGATCTACGACCGCTTCCCGACGCTCAGCCCTGAGGCCGCCGCCGGCATGATCACCGAGGCGATTCGCCGGCGACCGAAGCGGATCGCGACGACGCTCGGCAATCTCGGGGAGCTGACCTACGCGATCGCGCCCGGCGCGCAGGACCTCGTCGTCAACCGCGCCTACAAGCTGTTCCCGGAAGGCGATGGCAAACCCGGCGAGCCGCCGGATCCGACCCCGGAGCAGCGAGCGTTCGCCCGCGCTACGCGCGGCGTGCACTGGTAGGGGTAGGGGCGATACCACCGCTACCGCGGCTCGCCGCGGCCATAGCGTTACGTAGCGTCGATTCGGTTCGTTGGGTGTAACGAATTGGCTCGCTGCAAACCATTTCGTTACGACAGATCGACGCGGCGCACGTTACGTAACGCTTGGTCACCAGACGCCGGCGACAGCTTCTCGTACGACAGCGCCGAA
>JBEKRJ010000761.1:0-3084 GCA_049518835.1 Solirubrobacteraceae bacterium | reverse complement strand
CCGGGGATTCTCGCGGCCGGTGACGTCCGGTCCGGCTCGACGAAGCGCTGTGCCACAGCCGTCGGCGAAGGAGCGATGGCGGTCCAACTCGTCCACGCTCACCTCGCAGCACGCTGAGAACCCGGCGGGGCGTCCGGCTGACCCGTGCGACGATCGCATTCGCCGCCACTCACCCCCGGTATCGCCTACTAGCTGTGTTCGGCGGCCAGGGTGGGGGCTTGCGCGGCGGGCAGGGCGGTGGGCGGTGGGCGGTGCGCCATGCGTCAAGCGTGCTCGCGACGTCGTCGCTGACCTGCGCGCGGGCGGTGTGGCGGTCGACGCCCGACATCAACAGCTCGTCGTAGCGGGTGTCGCGGTGGCGAACGGAGGCGCTGACGGCAAGCTCGAGCCCTCGCTACGCGCCCACGTCTGCACTAGCCGGATCACAGCTGGCGTCAGCGTCCGCGAGTGGCTGACGCGGACCGCGCATCGATCGCTCGGCATCGGCGCACGCCTGCGCCAGCGTCCGCTGCCGCTCTCATCCGACGTGCTCCTTAGGAGGGTCGGGGTGCTTGGTAGCTCCGAGCCTTTCGGGAAGGGGTCGGATCAACCAACCGACTCAGGAACTCCGGCTAGAGCGTGACCACGATCTTGCCGTGGACGTGTCGGTTGGCCTGTAACGCCGTGGCCTCCCGGATCTGCTCGATCGGGAACTGCGCCGCGATCGGAACCGTGATCTGCCCGGCGGCGATCGCATCGGCGATCCGGGGCAGCGCGCCGGGCTCGGCGTCGTTGCCCCAAGCCGCGCGCGCGCCGCCGGGAGGGGTTGGGCCGGCGGCGATCGCGGAGATGCGCTCGGGTGACACGCCGAGAACGAGAGCGGTTTCAACCGTTTCGGTACCGAACAGGTCAACCGCCGCGGTGATGCCGTCGGGGGCCAACGCCCGTACCCGGTCCGCCAAGCCGGCGCCGTAGGTGACCGGCTCCGCCGCCAGCTCGCGCAGCAACGGGAAAGTGCCCTCTGAGGCGGTCCCGATCACGGTTGCGCCGGTGAGGTGGGCCAGTTGCACAGCGAACACACCCACACCGCCTGCCGCCCCGCCGATCAGAACGGTGTCCTCCGGCCTGAGGTCGATCGCCGCCAGTGCGGCCGAAGCGGTGGCACCGGCAATGGCCAGCGTGCTCGCGACTTCGTCGCTGAGTCCCTCCGGTGTGTGGAAAAGGACCTCGGGTGCCCCGAGTGGCGTCTTGACCACGACGAAGTCCGCAGCGGCCCGCTCCATCACGCCGCCATAGACGCGTTCGCCCACCGCGAACACGCTGGCGCCATCACCGGCCTCGTCTACGACGCCGGCGAAGTCGTAGCCGAATCCGGACGGGACGGTGATGTTGAACCGGGCGGCGAGCTCAGGCCTCGCCGCGATAGCCCAGTCCATCGGGTTCAGGCCGACGGCTGCGACGTGAACGCGGATTTCGCCCGGGCCGGCGTGCGGCTCCGAAACGTCCTGCAGTTCTAGAACCTCGGGGCCTCCGAAGCTCTCATAAATGACAGCTCGACTCACGGGGTGGGACCTCCAGCACAGGTGACTGATGGGACTTTGTCCTATCAGTATGGCAGATGACGCGACCAAGTGCCGTAACCTCCATTGCGTGGCCCGTTGGCAACCCGACGCCCGCGACCGGCTCGCGCTCGCCGCCCTCGACCTGTTCGCCGAGCGCGGCTATGAGAACACGACGGTAATCGAGATCGCCGAGCGCGCTGGCTTGACCAAGAGCACCTTCTTCCGCCACTTCCCGGACAAGCGGGAAGTTCTCTCCGGCGGGAACACGATGCCCAGGCTGCTCGTCGAGGGAATCGCCGCCGCCCCCGCGAAGGCCACCCCGCTCGAAGCGATCGCCCATGCGCTTGACGCGGCCGGACAGAAAGTGTTCGTCCCCGCACACCGAGACTTCGGCGCTCGTCGTCGCGCGGTGATCGCCGCCAGCGCAGAACTGCAGGAGCGCGAGGCGCTGAAGGGGCTCGCTCTCGCCGCGTCGATAACCGAAGCGCTCCGGCAGCGCGGCGTAACCGATATGACCGCTCAGATAGCTGCCCAGACGGGCACGCTCACCCTAAAACTCGCCTATGAACGGTGGCTCAATCCGGACAACGAGGCGGAGTTCGGCGAGGTCGCTCGACGGACGCTCGCCGAGTTGCAGACGGCAACCGCTGCGTGCTGATTTAGCGCCGTGGGAGCACGTGAGCTCTCCCCCGGCTCGGGCCAATCCGGTGATGGTCGCGGAGCCGCTGCCGCTTGCTCAAGCTCGACTGCGCCGGTGCGCTGCAAGCGTCGACGAGCGCGATTCGCGTGGCTATCAGCGCCGGCGGCCACGCCGGTGGCGTGCACTCGCGCCCGGATGGGCAGCGCGAGCGTCTGCCGCGGCACAGCACCGCCCGAAGAATCGTCAGCATCACGGTATCGGTCGCTGACCCTCGCCGTGCTCGCCGGCCCGGTCGACAACACGCTCTGCCTCACCCGCCCGACCAGCACGCGCGACCTCACGCTGCCCGGGATGACGATTCGGACGCGCCCTGGCGTCGGGCCCGTCGATGGGGACATGCTGCCCCCGGGCGGCTTGAGAACCTGGCTGGCGTCGCAGCACCGGCGCGCGGCCGGGTCGCACGTTGGACCGCCGCGAACTCGGCGACTGGGTCGACCGACTCATGAGGTCGCACGCACCGGGCTCATGTGTGTGGCATAGCGCACTACGGCCTTTTGGCGCGGCGGACCTCGTCGCATCCCTTCGGGGCAATGCGGTGACGATCGTGGCGCAGTTCGACGGCTGGTCGTGGTCCGCCTACGTCGCCGTTGCGTTCCTGGCGGAACTTTGCTGTGTGCGCAGGCGGGCGGGCTGATTCGGCATCGCCACTGGGGATCATTCTGGTGGGGTGCCTGTCGGGTCGAGCAGCCTGTGGGTCAGTGGTGTTGAGGTGAGGCCGTGGATGATGATCGAGGACATCACGCACGCGATCGTGGTCCAGACCACGAGGCGCTGCTGGCCCGCCGGAAGTGCGTGGGAGTCGATGACGATCGCGGCGTAGAAGATCGCCGCGACGCCGCGGAC
>JBEKRJ010000760.1:0-3086 GCA_049518835.1 Solirubrobacteraceae bacterium | reverse complement strand
GACCGACGCGCCGGTCTGCGCGGCCGCGAGCGCGGCCCGTTGACCAGCGAGGCCGGCGCCGATGATCAGGACGTCGTGGGAGGGCACGCGCCGATTCTATTTAAGGCGGCCTGACGGCCGCTGTGTGGGCTGCGCCCAGTTCACCGGGCTGCCATGACTACTCCGGATGCTCACGCTGCCACCACTCGTTCAGCATCCCCAGCGTCATCTGCGTGACGCGCTCGAAGTATGTGCGGCTGTCGTTAAGCGTGGGCAGCGGTCCGTCTGGCACCTCGACGCCCAGGAACGCGCACAGTGGTTCCCAGCCTTCGTTCACGTTCCAGACCAGCAGCCGGTCCGCCGGCACGGCCTGCTTGACCGCTTCCGTGTGGCGTACCAGCACGTCGCCGAGGCCGTTCTGCACGGCGCCGTCGCGCGTGAACGCGCCGTGCGCGTCCCACATCGTCTGCAGCAGGTCGTCGTAGTCGCGCATCCGTGGGTCGACCTGCGCCGCCGCGGCGTAGATGTGATGCGCAGGCGTGTCGCCATGGAACGAGTCCCAGATCGTCGCCCGCATGCTGCGCGCCCAGGCCGCGGGGTCGCGGACGCTGAGCAGGACCTTCGCCTCCGGGTAATGCCCGGCCAGGTCGCGGTAGTAGAAACTGGCGGGCCAGTCGACGGCCGACTGAAAGCCGGCGAGGATCCTGTCCCAGTCGCGCGCGCCTTCGAATGCCTGGCGCCAGACCGCAACCTCGTCCATATCGGCGAACAGGTTGACCATGTGGTGGCACGGCCCGAAGCCGAGCATCTCGAGTGCGACCTTCTGCGTGAGCGTGGCGGTCCGGGGTAAGCCGGCTCCGATTACCTTCATTTGTCTCCTTCGTTTCCGGGTTTCTACGCGACCGGCGAACCAAACGCCGATTGCAACGCGCGACGGACTTGGTCGACCGTCACGACTCCCCGCAAGATGCCCTCGGAATCGACCGCCATCAACGCGCCGAGACGTCCGAGCGACTCTGAAGACAGTACCTCGGTGATCGGACGGTCCTCGGCCACGCGCCAGCTCCCCGGGTCGGCGGCGTCGATCACCGCCGCGGTCGTGAGCCATTCGTCGCCGCGATCGCGGGCGGCCTCGAGCCGCTCGCGGCGTGCGATCCCGATCAGATGGTCGCTCTCGTCGACGACCGGGAACAAGGGCCAGCCGTAGCGCAAGAAGAACTCGTCCAGCGCCTGGGCGACCGGCGTCTGGGAGGGGATCGCGACCGGCTGGCGGTCCATGATGTCGGCCACCCGCATCCCTTCGATCCGCTCGGTCACCGCCGACTGGATGATCGCGCCGCGCGCGGACTGGCCGATCAGGAACGAGATCGCGATCAGCCACAGCCCGTCGAAGCTGCGCAACGACAGCGCCAGCCAGATCCCGACGCCGGCGAGCAGAACCGCAAATCCCTGTCCGAGCCTCGCTGCGACCCTCGTCCCCCGGGCTTTGTCTCCGGTCGCTCGCCACACGGCCGCGCGCGCGATCCTACCGCCGTCGAGCGGGAACGCCGGCACCAGGTTGAACACCAGCAGCAGCACGTTCCAAAACAGCAGCCAGCTGAGCGCGAGCAGCGCCGGCGTGATCTTCACCGACACCAGCCGGGCCGCGTCGCCAAGGCGGTGAGGCCCGACGAGCGCGAGGTCGACCGCGAGGCACAGGAGCACGAAGCACAGCGTGGCCAGCGGCCCGGCGGCAGCGATCTTGAACTCCTCGCCCGGCGTCGCCGCATCGCGGCTCATCCTTGTCAGGCCGCCGAACAGGAACAGCTCGATCTGCCGTACCTCGATCCCGTGGCGGCGTGCGACCAGCGCGTGACCGAGCTCGTGCACGATCAGCGACGCATACAGGATCAGGACAGTGGCGACGGTGGTCACGTAGGCGACGCCGTCGGAGCTGTGCAACTCCTGGCGAAACGAGCCCGACAGCAGGAAGATCAGCAGGAACAGGATCACGAACCAGCCTGCATCCACCCCGATCCGGATGCCAAACAGATCGATCAGCTTGATCGAGGTGCGGCGGCGCAACATGCTGCAATGGTGGCACAGGCGCTGGGCCCGTCCGAAACGGCCGGTGAGCAGGCACAGGCCGCAGCGGTCCAAGCGAGATCTACCGGAGAACCGAGATGCCCCACCACTTCACGCAGCTGCAAGAGCGATTGGCGGCGCTCAGTGACCTGCACAACGCCGCCCAGGTGCTGCACTGGGACCAGCAGACAATGATGCCGCCGCGCGGCGCGCCTGCGCGGGCGGAGGCACTCGCGACGCTGCAGCGCCTCCGGCACGACCTGTTCGTGTCCGCCGAGACCGGGCGCCTGCTCGAGGCCGCCGCCGGGCAACTCGACGGCGCCGACCCGGGCTCCGACGAGGCATCGCTGATCCGCGTCGCGCGCCGGCATTGGGACAAGGCGCGCCGGGTCCCGAGCGAGCTGGCCGCGGACCTCACGCGCGCCGCGTCAGTCGGTCAGGAAGCTTGGGTCAGCGCGCGGGCGAACTCTGACTTCCAAGCGTTTGCCCCCTATCTGGAGCACAACCTCGAGCTCGCGCGTCGCTACGTCGAATGCTTCGAGGACATTCACTCTCCCTACGACGCGCTGCTGGACGACTATGAGCCGCAGATGACGACCGCCGAGATTGCCGTCGTGTTCGCGGAGCTCAAGGCGCAGCTCGTGCCCTTGATCGCCACCCTGAGCGCGCATCGCGACCGCGTCGACGACTCGTTCCTGCACGGCGACTTCCCGGTCACACGCCAGCGCCAGCTCGTCTCCGAAGTCGTCGCGCTGATGGGCTTCGACCCGGCGGGCTGGCGGATGGACGATGCCGTGCATCCGTTCGCGACCGGCTTTGGCAGTGCCGACGTGAGAATCACCACACGCTGGGATCAAAGCTACTTCGCCTCCGGACTGTACGGCGCGATGCACGAGTGCGGGCACGGTCTGTACGAGGCCGGGATCGCGCCGGCGCTGCAGCGCACGCCGCTCGGTCACGCCGAATCGCTGGGCCTGCACGAGTCCCAAAGCCGAATGTGGGAGAACATGGTCGGACGGGGCCGGCCGTTCTGCGACGTGCTG
>JBEKRJ010000759.1:0-3094 GCA_049518835.1 Solirubrobacteraceae bacterium | reverse complement strand
GTCGAGGCCGACGCAGAAGCCGTCGCCCGCGTCCTTGGCACCCCGCACGCAGTAGCCCTCGCACCGGAGCGGACGGGTAGCCTGCGAGCGCTGGACCGAACTGCCGGTTGAGGCTAGGGTCGGGGGATGACAACGACGGCGCAGCCGGTGGCCGAGCCCGCGCGGCTAGCTCGCCGGATCATCGCGCTCTTTGGTCCGCAGAGGCGGCGGTTGGCGCTGATCGCCGTAATGATCCTGTCCACCTCGGTCTTGAGTGTGGTTAGCGCGTTACTGGTTCGGCGCGTGTTCGATCGGGCGCTGTTCGTTCGTGGCGGGCCTGACCTCGGCGAGCTGTACCCGCTGGTGGCGGCGCTGATCGCGATTCCGATCGTGACGGGCGTCCTCAACGTAGCCCAGGCGTACCTCACCGAGGTGGTCGGCAACCACGTGCTGCAGGAGCTCCGCGACCAGTTGTTCGCGCACCTCGAGCGGCTCTCGTTGGCGTTCTACACGGCCACGCGAAGCGGCGAGGTCCAGTCGCGACTGGCGAACGATGTCGGCGGCGTCCAGGACACGATCACTTCGACGGCGTCGTCCGTGCTGTCCAATTTCGTAACGCTCGTGTCTTCGATCGTCGCGATGCTGGTGCTCTCACCGCTCCTGACCGGGATCTCCCTCGCCGCGACGCCGGTGTTCGTGATCTTCAGCCGTCGCGTCGGCAACGCGCGGCGAGCGGCCCGCCGTCGGACCCAGGCGTCGCTGGCGACGATGGGATCGATCACGCAGGAGAGCCTGTCGGTATCCGGAATCCTGCTGGCGAAGGTGTTCGGGCGCCAGACGCACGAGATCGAGCGCTACCGTGCGGAGAACGAGCGGCAGGCCGAGCTACAGATCCGGCAAGCGATCGTCGGCCGGTCGTTCTTCGCGGTGACCCAGTCGTTTTTCGGGATCAGCCCCGCGCTCGTCTACTTAGCGGCCGGGCTGCAGGGCCGCGGCGCGGGCCTGTCGGCCGGCACACTCGTTGCCTTCACGACCCTGCAGAGCCGGTTGCTGCAACCGATCAACCAGCTCCTGCAGGTGTCGGTCGACATCCAGTCCTCGCTTGCGCTGTTCGGACGCATTTTCGAGCTGCTCGACTTGAAGCCGGCGATCACCGATCGGCGCGGCGCCCTTACCGTGGCGCCG
This sequence comes from Solirubrobacteraceae bacterium, assembly GCA_049518835.1. GTDB lineage: Bacteria > Actinomycetota > Thermoleophilia > Solirubrobacterales > Solirubrobacteraceae > Palsa-465. The sequence goes on along the minus strand of JBEKRJ010000759.1, from coordinate 1,930 downwards.
GACGAGATCCGCGGCGAAGTGTCCCTCGAGCACGTCTCGTTCCACTACGGCGGCGGTGAGCAGGGCGGTCGGCCGGTGCCTTCGACCGCGTTGAGCGACGTCTGCCTGCACGTCTTGCCCGGGCAGCTCGCGGCCCTGGTCGGGCCCTCGGGGGCAGGCAAGACGACGATCTCCTACCTGATTCCACGCCTGTACGACGTCACCGAGGGCGCAGTGCGAATCGATGGACACGACGTCCGCGTGCTTACGGCGCACACGATCAGCGACGCGGTCGGCGTCGTGACCCAGGAGAGCTATCTGTTCGGCGGGACGATCCGGGAAAACCTCACGTACGGCCGGCCGGACGCCACCGACGCGGAGATCGAGGCGGCCGCTCGAGCGGCGTTCATCCACGATCGGATCATGTCGCTCGAGCGGGGATACGACACGATTGTCGGCGAGCGCGGCTATCGGTTCTCCGGGGGCGAGCGGCAGCGACTGGCGATCGCGCGCGTGATCTTGAAGGATCCGCCGATCCTGATCCTCGACGAGGCGACCTCCGCGCTCGACACCGAGAGCGAGCGGTTTGTCCAGCGAGCGCTCGAGACGCTGATCACGCGCCGCACGACGATCGCGATCGCGCACCGCCTCTCCACGATCCGCAGCGCCGACGTTATCTTCGCGCTCGACGGCGGGAGAATCGTCGAGCAAGGAACCCACGACGAACTGCTCGCGCACGACGGACTCTACGCCCGCCTGTACACCGAGCAGTTCGGCGACGGCGTGGTTGAGGCGCACTGCAGCGACGGCGTGATCCTTGCCGGCGGACAGGTCTGCCGGCCATCCCGGCACCTGCCTCAGGGGAGCGGCAGGGCTGATCGGCCGCGTTCCGTCGTTTCAGCTGGCAGCGGTGATCCGTCCGCCGATCCGTTCAGCCTCAACTGAAAGCCATCCCCCCGAGAATCCCGGGGCGGTTCTCGAGCTCTGACCCCAACACGTGATCCAACGGCTCGAACGCATGAGATGTCTCTCACGCGTGGATTTAGCGCGACCTTAGCCGCCAGCCGACACTGGCATCATGAGCACTGACGCCGTGTCGATGCACGGACGTCGGGGGGTTGAGTGGCGCCGGGCCGAGTTCGTCCTGGTGTTACTGGGCTTCCTCGGCTTCCTGACCTTGCCAATCCGGATCAAGACGATCTATAGCGGGCTACCCGCACATCCGCTGTTCATCCACGTCCCAGTGGTGCTGATTCCGATCAGCGTCCTGGGCGCGATCGTCTGCATCGCGAGACCGGCGTGGCTAGATCGCTACGGGGTCGTGCTATCGGTCACGGCGATCGTGGCCATGTCCTCGATCTTCCTGTCGATGCAGGCCGGGGCGGAGCTGAGAGGTGCGCTCAACCTGCAGGGTCAAGCCGCGAGCCTGATCCAGCGCCACTCACACGCGGCGCACATCCTGGCAGTCGTGTTCGTGCTGTTCACGGCCGTGCTGATCCTCACATTCGCAGCCCAGCGGATCTCGGGCGGGATGCCGACCGGGCTGGCGATCGCCGATCGTCTGCTCTCGCCGCGATCGAACGTCGTGGCGCTTCGCATCGTCCTGCTGATGCTGGCGCTGGTATCGGCGTACATGGTGTTCAAGGTTGGCGACCTCGGCGCCAAGGCGGTGTGGGCCGGGCGGCTGCAGCAGTCCGCGCCAGCCGGCTAACCACAGCTCTTGGCTGCGCCGGCGGCGCTCGCCGGCTACGTCGGTAGCGCGAGGTCGATGAGGTAAGGGCGCACGCCAGAATTATCGCTGGTTTTGACGGCGTCTGGACGCGCCTGGCGCCACCAGCTCGCCCTCGCATACTCCCGGTATTGTTGGGCGAGCCGGTGGCGCCAGCCACGCCCAGCCACTCGTCAAATTCCAGCACTAATTCTGGCGTGTGCCCTAATAGTGCTCCGTGTT
>JBEKRJ010000758.1:0-3098 GCA_049518835.1 Solirubrobacteraceae bacterium | reverse complement strand
CGTACGACGCAGATCTATGCCGACTATATGCCTGGCGAGCGCGAGGCAGAGCTGATCGACGACGCGTTCGGCAACGGCGGACTCCAATCGGACTCCAATTCTGCGAGAACTGACCAACCTTGAACGCGCCAAACTCCCGTGATTACCGCTGTTCCACGCTACGCCACACAGAGGGGCCGGGTTCGAATCCCGGTAGCGGTACTCGCACAAAAAGCCTGCAAACGAGCCGGTTTTGTGTGATCTGGTGGGGGGACGCGGGGCCTTAGCGAGCGTCGTGACGCACGTCTGACGCACATGAGATCGAGCGTGCCTTGCCGATCTCGGCCTCCGCGTCGATCCGCTCGCTGCGCTCGGCGTACTCGTCGATGAGGTGCGCGTAGGTCGACAGCAGCATCGCGAGCGAGTGGCCGAGCTGCCGTGCGACGTAGAGCGGCTGGCGGCCCTCGGCGAGCAGCAGCGAGGCGAAGCTGTGCCGGAGGTCGTACGGGCGGGGGACGGGGTCAAGGCCGGCGGCGCGGCAAGCCGGCGCCCAACGGTCAACACGCCACATCTGCCAGGCGGTCTTGTCCCACGGCGCGCCCGAGTCCGTAGCCAGCAGGAGCGAGGAGCTGGGCGGCCGCCCGACGGCACGGCGGTACTGGCGGACGTCCTGCGCAAGCGGCGAGAGCAGCCGCACGCTGCGCTTATGCGCAGTCTTGGTTGCCTTGACGGAGCCGTCCGGATCGGCGCCGCGCTGAACGTGGATCGTGCTTTCGTGGACGTCCGCCATGCGCAGTGCTCGTAGCTCGCCCGGCCGCAGGCCCGCGTAGCCGAGCATCGAAACGATCAGCGCGTCGCGCTGGCGAGTCCGCGGCGTCCCTGGCGGCGGGAGCCCGTATCGGCGGCGCCGGCGTTGCCCGGGGAGCGACGCCGCGACTTCGCGTGGCGGCGGGTCAAGCAACGCGCTGCGGATCGCCTCAACCGCGGCCGGCGCGAGCGGCTGCACGGCGTCGCGGTGGCCGGGCTTCGCAGCGTGCACCACGGAAAGCGGGTTGCCGGCGATTGCCTCGCTCTCGGCGGCGTGGCGCAGGACACTTGAGAGGAACGTGCGCGCCTTGTGCAGCGTGCCGGGATTGACACCCGCCTTCAGTAGCGAGGCCTGCCAGGCGCGCAGGCGCGCGACGGTCAGCTCGCAAACCGGGACGTCGCCAAGCGACGCGGCGATGTGGCACTCGTAAACGTTGGCGTAGCGCTCGCGAGTGCTCTGCGCGAGCGTGGTCGCGTGCTCTGGCGCCCAGCGCTGCTCGATCCACCGGTCGAGCGTCGGGCCGCCACGGGCCGTGAGCTGCTGCACCGCAAGTGGACCGAGCTGCTGGCGGCGCTTGACCTCGCGCTCGAACGCCTCGGCGTCGCCCTTCAGCGCGAACTTGCGGGAGTGCTGGCGGCCCTGCTCGCGCCACCGTGCGATCCAGCCATTGCCGTGGCGCTCGCGCTCGACGCTCACTGCGCCGTCTGGCGGATCGTATGCACGTCGATATCGAGCTTGACGCCGCTCCACGCCTGGTCGGCGGTCAGCACCCCGGCGGATAGGCGGCGGGCGACGGCGAGGCAAGCGCGGTCAGCCAGCGAGAGTCCCGCCGAGCGGGTCAGCGGGCGTAGCCGAGCGGCCTCGGTCGCGTCGGCGCTCGTGAACGGCTCGACCGTGACCGCCCCGTCCAGCAGGCCCCGCCCGGTCAGCTCCGAGACCACGTCCGCGGGATCCCTACCGCGGGTCGCGAGCGTACTCAGCGCTTCAGCAAGGTTCACCGTGGAAATGCTTGCACCGCCGGCTATCGCGTCTGATACGACGTCAGCGCCTGTCTCATTGCCGAGGTAGGCGAGCAACGCCGAGGCGTCGAGTACGAGCTGGCCGGTCGCCTCGGACACACCTACTCCTCCCGCTTTGCATCGGCGCGGCGCTCGGCGAGCAGCTCGTCGACGAGCGAGCCGCCCTCGGCGAGGTCCGCGAACAGGCCGCGGCTCTGGTCGGCCACCGCCCGGTACGGGCGCAGCCGCAACGAGCCGTCGTCCTCAGTGCTCACCAGCATGCGCGTGCCGCGCTTGAGCCCGAGTGCAGATCGGACAGACGCAGGCAGCACGAGGCGACCGCGGTCGCCCATGGTCACTTGCTCTTTGTGGAACATAGCCAAAGTGTGCCACATTCTATATATGTCCCACAAAGCTGTCAGCGGCCGCGGATAGCGGCAACCGAAGCGCGAGGTGCGGTTTGCGCGCGTCGCAGCGGCTTCGGCTTCAGCAACCAGCCGCGCCCGGAGCCTACGTTGTCGACGGGCAGGACCTCCGTGGCGGTGGCCGGGAAGAGCCACCTACGCCCGACCTTGACGGCGCCCGGGATTCGGCCGTCGCGGGCCATCCGCGCCACCACGTCCCGGTTGAGATGCAACTGCGCGGCCTTCTCGCCGACGTCCATCAGCCGCTCCGCATCGTCGGCCAGAAAGGGACGCAGCTGGTCAGCCAGCTCGCGTTTGACCGCCTCATCGGCCGCGTCAAGCTCCGCGAGGATCGCAGCGAGCAGCGGAGTGCCGGCTCTCATGCCCGTCGACCAATCAGAACGGCGTCTCCTCGTCGTGTTCGTTTGCGGCCCGCGTGCGGCCCCGGATGCTCGGAAATGGCCCTCTGGAGCCAAAGGTGGTCATCCATATTTGCTTGACCCTCTTTGGGAGCTACGCCCCCGAAATCGCCCGTATCTACGGGGTTTTCGCAAAGGTGGTCATCGTCTGATTTGCAAAGGTGGTCATCGGTGCTTGACCCCCTTTGATGAACCGGATTTAGGTACCATTTCCAAGGCCCTTGGAACCCGTTCTTGGAGACCTCGACGCCGAGGTTGCGCTTCGCGCGCTTGAGCGTCTCGCTGGAGATCCCGACGTCGCGCGCGGCGCCCTGTACAGACTGCGCGAGCTTCGATCCGGTCGCCAGCTCGGTACGCAGGAACTCCTCGGCCTCGGCCATCGCCGACTGCTCTGCATCACCGTCGACCGCGTGTTTGAGCAGGTCGTGTCCGGTCGCGTCCGATTCGCCGACGTCCATCAGCCGCTCCGCATCGTCGGCCAGAAAGGGAC
>JBEKRJ010000757.1:0-3098 GCA_049518835.1 Solirubrobacteraceae bacterium | reverse complement strand
CTCGGTGTGCTTGGAGGAAGACGTACCGTTGCCCTGCGCCCTGTTTGCGTGTGTCGTGTCGGTCTCGGTGTCCGCCTTGCCGATGTTCTGGGATTGTTGGCCGGCCGCGGGGTCTGCGGTGAACCGCTTGCCGCAGCCGCCCTTCTTCTCCCAGCAGACCCAGCCGCCGCCGTACTCGGCCTTGCTCTTGATGATCGCGGCGGCGCCGCAGCTGGGGCACCGCCGCTCCTTGCGCTGCTCGGCCGGCGTTGAGCGGACCTCGATCGGTGCCTGTTGCTGTTGGTCTCTGAGCGTCCACAGCAGGTGCTCGGGGTAGGCGCCGACCTCGTCTGACAGCAGGCGCAGCCAGTGGCAGATGTGGCCGTCTAGGCCGGTGACGGTCGGCATCTCGAATGTGCGGCCGATGAACGCGGGAATCCGGCCGCCGTTGACCAGCCACGCGCACAGGCAGTGAAACTGGCGCAGGTCGCGTAGCACCTCGACGGTCACCCGCTGGCGATCGCGCGACTGTGGCGTGTCGCGCACGGCGGCGAACACCGCGCGGGCGACCTGCGCGAGCTGCTCGGCATCGTCTGCGTCGGTGGTGCGGAACATGAACCGGTTCGCGAGCAGGTTCAGCGCGCCCTTCAGGATCCGCTCCGATTCGAACTGCGCGAGGTAGTGCAAAGCGAATGTGGGTGTAAGACCGGATTCGCGGTGGGTCTCGACCATCTCCATCGTCGACTCCTTGAGCACCTGCGCGGACTCGTCGACGAGCAGGTGAACGCGCGAGCGCGCGTCGGGGGGCATGTCCATCTGCTGCTTTAGCACCAGGTCGAGCATCCGCAGGATGAAGCTGATCATCAGCCTCGAGTTCTCGGTCCCGGCCTTGCCGAGGTTCGCGTCGACGATCAGGATCTCCCGGTCGCGGACGATCTCCGCGAGCGGCTTCTCGTAGGTGTGGTTGAAGAAGATCCGCAGGCTGTTGGCGTGCAGCAGCGCGTCGAGCTTGTTACGCGGCGCGCGCAGCCGCTCGCGCGTGTTGGCCTGGTTGCCGGCCATGTCGTCGGGCAGCTCGAGCGCGAAGAAGTCACGGACCAGGTCGCCGTTGGGCAGCTTCCCGCACGCGTCGATCGCGCGCTTGTGCAGGTCCTGGCGCCCCCACACCATCAACGACCGCACGTCCTCGACCCGCGCGTAACGCTTCTCGGTCCGCGCGATCGCGAGCGCGCCGCGGACGCAGTTCTCGATGATCGACCGCGAACTCTGAAACACCTGGTCGGGAAACACGTCCCGGAGACTGTCGACGAACAGGTCGGTGGCCGCCTGATCGGTCGCTTCGACCCGCAAAGGTGACATCCCGAACGCCGGCCGCGACAGGTTCAAATACCACACCCGCTTGCCCCACCCCGGCGCGGTGATCGCAAGCGCGCGCTTCGCCAGCGACGTCTTCGGGTCGATCAACACCACCGCCGCGTCAGGGTCGATCGCAGCGTTTGCGTAGTGTCGAAGCATCACGCTGGACTTTCCGCTCTCCTGGGCTCCGATCACCAACAGGCCGGCGCGCCAGTCGCGCGGATACAACGCCGGCGCCTTGTTCATTCCCTGCACCAGCGCCAGCATCCCCGCCGTCCACGCCGGCAACATCGGGTCATAATCAAGCGGCGTCCGCTGCCTCACCAACGCCGGCGCGACGTCGACTGTTCTACGCCGAAAGCGCAACCTCTTCCCCTTCCGTCGTCGTGACCGTCGTGTCGGCGTTCGCGCTCTCCGGGCTGCGTGCGCCGAGCATCTCGCCCAAGCCGTCGAGCGAACCGTCGTGCGCGTTGGGGCGCACGACGCTCGACACCGGCTGTGGGCTGGATTCGATCGTGATCGCGGGCACGTCGAGGCGCGGCTCGGGCAGCCGCGCGACGGGCGCCTTGAGCCGCGCCGAGGGCAGCTCGCACAGGTACGCGAGCTCGGCGGCGGTCATCAGCTTCCGCGAACCGCGCATCCACAGCGGCGGCGTGAACGTCGCGAACCGTCGCCGGTAAAGCCCGCGGCGCAACAGGATCGGGCGGCGCACGAGCGTGTTCATCGCCCCGGGCAGGTTTCGCAGCTTCCCCGCCAGCACCTTGCACGTCTGGTAGTCCTCCCCTGCGATCTGCACGTCGACGTAAAACGTCGCCCGCTCGCCGAGCCTGGCGGTCTGCCGCGTCTCCTGCACATCGACGCTCGCCTCGTCGCGCTCACGTCGATCTGACCCTTCGCGCGCTCGCCGGCCTCGCTCCGCGCGACGGTGACGATCACGCAGATACCTCGCGCCGGTGTGCGCGGGCACGACTGCGAACCACACCGCCGCGGGGCGCTTGAGCGTGTTGAGCATCTCCCCAATCCCTTCGGATACGGGGCTGACGTCCGGCAGCCTCCGGTCCAGATCGACCAGCGGGTAGATCGGATCGCGTTGCTTTCGCAACCGCAGGACGGCCGGCGGTCTCCCGATCGCGTTTGACAGCGGCTGGTAGGACGGCTCGAAGTCAAACCCGACCCGCACGTTCGGGTATGCCTGCTGGAACGCCCCGTCGAGCGCCGCGACATGCCGCTGCTCGCAGATCAAAGCCAGCGACAGCTCACCGCCCCTGGTCGGGTCATAGCCGATCAGCAGCCCGAACGCGCCCTGCCCGTAGCGTGCGCGGTCGCGCGGCAGCTCTGCGACCGCGTCGCCCATCGACCCGACCGCCGCGACCAGATCCTCGGGCAGCGTCTGATCATGACCGGTCAGATAGATCCGATACGCGTGATATCCGCGACGAGACCGCGCCCGCAACCTCCTCGCGACGATCACAGCCACCGACAACAGGACCAACGCGACGATCACACCGATTACCTTCGCCGCCGCCAGCAGCGCCTGGATCACCTTGCCGCCACGCGCCGCTTCCGCGTTGCTGTGGTGCGCGTTGCTGCCGCGACCGGCGCGGGTGCTTCGCGCCGCGCCGCTCACCACCCTCATCGGACCGCTGGCAGAGCGCTGCTGCTGGCGGCCGGGCTGATGGGTGCGCGTTCGTAGCTGAGCGGCTTCATGCGTGCGTCCGTCCGTCCGCGGACCGGCCGCGCGATGCACACTGACGCGTGCCCGG
>JBEKRJ010000756.1:0-3108 GCA_049518835.1 Solirubrobacteraceae bacterium | reverse complement strand
TCTCTACGACTTCAAGGGCGGCTCGCTCCGCTCGCCGCCGGCCGCCGGGCTGCGGGCGCTCGCAAGCTCGCGTCCTCGCCCGGCGGCCCGGACGACCTCGACTAGGCCCTCACGCCGTAAGCGAACGGGCTCAACGATCGGCCGCGCTGGACGCCCCGCGTGCACGGGTCGTGCCCCGCCGTTCCGCTCGATCAGCCCCTGCCTAGGCCCGCGCGCTCGCTGCGCTCAGCCTCCTGCAACTACGTCATCGACAGCTCTGCGCCACACCGACAGCCTTCCGTACTGCACGCGACAGCCGTCCCCGGGGCACATCGCCAACTCCACAAACACGAACGCGCACACGGACTCGCAATGAGGACGGCCATCGTCGGGAACGTCAACGGCGGGCGATGAAGGGGGAGAGGGGGAGCCGAACCTTGGGAGACCCGGGCCCGACTGTCCGCATCGCAAGCCGGGCGCGATACCGGCGCCCTACGGGCGAGTCCCCGCACTGATCGTCGGGATTGCCGGCGCGACATCCATGCCGCTGGATCACGACCACGACCCGGAACTCATCCCTCCGGGGTTGACCTCTCGACCTGCAGCGAACGCGCGCGCGCCGCCGCGAGCAGTTGTTGAGCGTCCGATGACGAACCGTCACCGCGCGCGAGCCAGCGAATAACGACGCGCGCATTGGCGACGATATTCTCAGCCGATGACGCAGACACCCGAGATCGAGTTCGTCTTCGAGCCCCAGGAGGAAGGCGGCTACCACGTCTACGCCCCTGACCTTCCTGGCCTGCACACCCAAGGCGACACGCTCGACGAGGCCACCGACAACGCCCGCGAAGCACTCGACCTGTACGTAGAAGGCCTCCGCGAAGATGGCCGGACGCTCGACACCGGCATCATCCGCCGCAAACTGCCGCTGCCTGCGTGAGCGAACGCCTGCCGGTCATCTCCGGCGCGCAACCCATCCGGGCCCTCGAGAAACTCGACTGGCAGGTCATCCGCCAACGAGGGAGCCACGTCCGCCTCCGACATCCCGGCCACCGCACCTTTCTCGTCATCCCACTCCACAAAGAACTCAAGCGCGGAACACTCCGCGGCATCCTCCGCGACGCAGGCCTCGACGTCGAGGAGCTCCGCGAGCAGCTCTGAACCGTCCGGTCATCGGGAGAAACGTCAACGGCGGGCGGCTGAGGGGGAGGAGAGAGAGCCGAACCTTGGGAGACCTGGGCCCAACCGGCCGCATCGCAAGCCGAGCGCGATACCGGCGCCCTAGGGGCGAGTCCCGCGGCTGTCGTCCGGACTTCAGGCGCGACGTCCATGCCGCTTGATGCTCGGACACTTTGGTCATCGATGACGCCACCAGTCCACGCCGCAGTGGCAGCGCCAGCACAGCAGCTCGATGTCGCCACGGCGCTCACGGCCCAGCCGGGCGTAGGTCCGGTGATGCACGGTCACGGTCGCCGGCCCGCCACCGCGCAGCACCAGGCGCCGGCGGCAGCGGGCGCAGCGACGATCGCCGGTCACGAACCACCACCAGCGCCGCGCCCGCCAGATCGGCGACCCGATGTACAGCTCGTACAGCAGCGAGTGCCGGTGCCAACCGCTCATCGGTCGAGCTCCATCCGGATCGAGGCCTCGATCAACCATTCTCCGATCATCTGTCCCAGCTGGACCTGAACTCCGTCACCGAGAGCCGACAGGCGGGATCGCTCCACCCGGCGGGCGCGCCGATCATCCACTCGACGAACCAGGGGCTCAGGCGCAGTCCCCTGGACCTGCTCCCAGCGGCAGATCGCGGGCTCGTGCTCGCCCCACTCCACCCGTACGCCACGTCTGAGAGCGTCATCCCCGGGTGCCCAGACGCACCGGCCCGTCGCTGCGCGGTCCCGTTGCGACTCTGGCGGCTGTCGGCGCTCACCGGCGTCGGCAGCAGCGCCACCAGCCTGGGCAGCGACTCGCCTACCGCCGCACCATCGCTCGGGCTCTGGTTGGACCCGTAGTCCGCCGCCGAGGGAGTCGGGAGCAGCGCCAGCAGCTCGCCGGGCAGCTGTCCCGCGTATCCCGGTCCCTTCCAGTCGCGCGCCACGCTCGTCGGCAACAGCTGCACGCGCTCCATCAAGCTCGGCCGCCACTTCTCCCGCGGCACCCGCCCGGTCGCCTCGCGCACGTCTGCCCGGGGAGTCGGCAACAGTGCCAGCGCCTCCCGCAGCGAGGGACCGCGGTGCGCCCGCTGGCCACGGCGGGAGGCCGGCCCACGGGTCTCCGCCAGCGGCGTCGGCAGCAACGGCGATAAGCCGGTCACGGAGGTGCGGGGCGCCAAAGGCTGCCGCCGGTATGCAATCCCATTGCACGTCATACCGGACCTCGGCCAGATCCCCGAGAACCTCTCCCCACACGGCTCCAGCATCGAGGGCGAGCAGGTTCGCCACGTTCTCGATGACGACCCATCGGGGTCGAAGGTCGCCAACGGCGCGGGCCATCTCTCGCCAAAGCCCGGTCTCGGGATGCTCCAGCCCGTTCCGCAGCCCGGCTGTGCTTGCGCCCTTGCACGGGAATCCGCCAGCGATGACGTCGACCCGCTGCGCGGTAGCAGCTCCAACTGCTCGAACGTCATCGAAGATCGGGACTCCGGGCCAGCGGCGGGCGAGGATCGACCGGCGGAACGGGTCGCTCTCGCACAACCACCGGTGCTCAAGCCCCGCCCAGCACAGCCCATAGGCGAGCAGCCCGATCCCGTCGAAAAGTCCCCCGACGGTGAGCCGCCCACCACTCACCACCATCCCCCGCCGGCGTCCGCGAGCTCGAACAGTCGGCCCGCGCTCGCGTCGATCGTCGGACTGAGCCAGACGCGCTCCGGCGCCGGCGCGAGCGTCGTCCCGCTTCGAGCGGCCACGCTCCGCGTGTGGGCCAGCTCGACGCCCTCCCAGCCGACGAGCTCGCTGACGTGTTGGTTCGGGTAGCCGCTGAGAAGGACCGCGGCGTGCCTGACGACCGCCAGTGCCTCGATCAGTCGCGGCTACAGCTCCTCAGCCTGGTCGTGCTCGTATCCCTTGCCAGGAACAAGCCGGTGCGGGCCGGCGTACGGCGGGTCGCAGTAGATGCCCGTTCCGGGTTCGT
>JBEKRJ010000755.1:0-3108 GCA_049518835.1 Solirubrobacteraceae bacterium | reverse complement strand
CGCGCGTACGGCTTCCACTCCGCCGAAGCCGCACTCGCACTCATCATGCTCACCTGCGGACCGATCACCCTTCACCTACCACACGAACTACACGGACTCGGCACCGCCTCACACTGACCACATCGATGCCAGGAGAGCCCGTATTCGTCGCTTCGTCGAAGGTCGCACTCGTGACCCGGGTGTTGAACTGAATGTCCTTGTTCAGGTCGAACCGGTCGGCGACGTGCTCGAGGTAAGCCCGAACCTCGTGCTGCTCGGGATATCGCTCGCTCCACTCCCACTCCTGCCACAAATCCCGGTCAAAGGAGTAGCAGTAGACGTAACTGTCGGAGTCGCTGCGCGCGCCGGGGTACCGGTTCCAGTACCACGTCCCCCCGACTCCGCCGCCGGTCTCAAACACTCGCGTCGAGAGTCCCATCTCGTTGCGCAGCCGGTGAAGCATGTACGGGCCGGAGAAACCGGCCCCGATGACGACGGCGTCGAAGTCGCAAGACGGCGCCGCGTCCTCTTCATGGACGCTGGACATTTCCGACACTCTCCTCTGGTCGCTCGGGCCACTCGACATGGGCCTCGCCCAAGCCACAGTCTACCTCCCCCTTGGCCTCTAGCCGCGCGATACGTCCATCGCCACCGTCAGGGTCGGACCTCGTAGTAGAGGTTGGCCGGGTCATCGAAGTCGTGCATCTCGAACCGCGTGAAGCCGGCATCGCGCGTCAGCTGCTCGAGCGCTCGCGGCGGCAGCCCGATGGTGCCCAGGCCGGCGCCATCTGGCTCAGACAGCGCCGAGGACATGCACAAAGCAATCGAGAAGCCGAGGAACATCGCCAGCAACGGGTTGCGGCGGTTGCCGGCCCAGGTGTCGTCACAGCGGATCTCCTTGACCAGCCAGGTCCCGTCGTCGGCGATGGCACGCCGGATGGCCGCGGCTGCCGCGTCCGGCCGTGTCATGTCGTGCAAGCAGTCGAAAGTGAGCACCAGGGAGTAATCGCTGCTGTCGGGCAGCTCCTCGGCCCGGCGATCGAAGATCTCCACGTTGGTGAGTCCTGCGTCTGCGACACGGGCCCGGGCCCGCTCGGCGGCCAGGCGCGACAGCTCATACCCGTGGAAGGTCGACCGCGGGTACGTCTCAGCCAGGGTCGTGAGCGCGACCGCGGCGCCGCACCCAACATCGGCCACTACCGTGCCTGCAGTAAGCCTGTCGTGCACCCCCACCAGCGCGGGGACGATCGTGGGCACCAGGCTGAGACGAGCCCAGGGGCCGAGCATGCGTTCGGTTTGATGCACGCCCGCGGCGCCTTGGCGGTCATAGGGCAGCCCAGTGCCGGTACGGAAGGCGTTGGCCAGGTCCTCCACGAGTGCCGGGTCCGGTGGCGGGCCGAAGGCGCCGGCGGCGAACTGCAGGCTGTCTTGCTCGCGCGTCAGCACCACGCCGGCGACCGCGGTCAGCTCGAAGCGCTCCCCGTCGTCGGACACCAGCAGGTCAGCCGCCGCGTTGCCCCGCAGCCACTCGCGCAACCAACGCGGGTGCAGCCCCGTCCGTCCGGCCAGCTCCTCAGCCGTGACGGTCCCCGCGCCGTCCAGGTCCCGATATAGCCCGAGGCGGTCACCCAGGTGGATCAACAGCGACACCATCTCCCCCTGCTTGAAGCTCCACACGCGAAAGGCGAACCTGGCGACCTCGTCGGGGTCAAGCCGACCGGTGGGCGGCCTCGCAGCGCTCGTCACGGCGTCTCCCTCCGACCTGCTGTCCGGCATCGGCTAAACGTAGCGCCGATCGGCCCCGACCCCACCGATCCCTACGCTCGCCGGCGAACCTCTCGAGACCGGGCGGGGTCACGCACATCGACCCGGACCTGCGACCCTCGACCCGGCCGTGCGAACGCACGATCGCGCTGACCGCCTCCATCAGCAACAGTCGCCCGTCCGGGGTCAAGACGCCGTCCGACGCGTCAGGCAGGTGCTCGCGCCGATGGACTGCTGGCGGACGCGCACCGCACGATTCCGTCGCGCTCGAGTCGGCCGATCTCAGCGGTCGAAAGGCCGAGCAGATCGCAGAGGACGGCCTCGGTGTGTTCACCGAGCTGGGGTGCGCGGCGAACGGGAACGCGGGGTACGGCGGAGAAGTCAAGCGGAGTGCCGGGCATCAAATAGCTGCCGACGCCTGGTTGCTCAACGACCTCCCACATCTCGTTGGCGGTCGAGCAGCGAGCGTCCTCGTTGACGAGCTGGGAGAACGTCTGGTAGGCGCCCCATGACACGCCGGTTCCAGCGAACGATTCGCCGACCTCTCGCAACGTGCGCGCTTCAAACCAGGGGGCGAGCACGGCCGCGAGCAGGTCGCGGGCGCGAAACCGCTGGGACACCGATTGAAGGTCAAGCCCCATCGCCTGCTGGATCGCGTCGACGACCTCAGCCAGACCAGTGACCTGCAGCAGCGCGTTCCATTGCCTGGTGGTCAGCGCGACGACCATCACACGGCGGCCATCGCTGGTGGCGAAGTCGTTGCCGAACGCCCCGTAGAGATAGTTCCCGTCCTTGGGCGTGTCGCGGCTGTTTAGCTGCGCCTCGGCGACCCGGCCGAGGTGGCCGACCATCGCGAACGCGACATCGGAGAGCGCCACCCGCACGAGCTGCCCTTCCCCGGTCCGTGCCCGGTGTCGCTCGGCGGCCAGCAGCCCGGTCGCGGCGAGTCCGCCCATGATCGCGTCCCAGGCAGGAAGCACGCTGTTGAGCGGCTCGGCGCTCCCCCGCGGGCCGGTGGCCCACGGGAACCCGGTCGCCGGGTTGACCGTGTAGTCGACCTCTGAGCTGCCGTCGCGGTTGCCGGTCAGGAGCACCATCACGAGATCACGGCGCCGCTTGGCGAGTGACTCGTACGCAAGCCAGCCGCGCGCCGGGAAGTTCGTCAAGAACGTCCCGGCGGCGGCGATGCACGCCTCGACGAGCTCACGACCGCGATCAGAACGGAGATCCACCTGCAACGAGCGCTTGCCCTTGTTCAGCCCCGCCCAGAACAGGCTCTCGCCGCTCTCGGCCAACGGCCAGCGGCCGTAGTCCAGACCGCCGCCGATCTGATCGAACCGGATCACGTCCGCGCCCAGCTGCGCC
>JBEKRJ010000754.1:0-3108 GCA_049518835.1 Solirubrobacteraceae bacterium | reverse complement strand
GTGATCCCGGCAGCCGTGCTCGGCGTCCTGATCGAGCAGCTCGTGCTCGGCCCGGTGCTCGCAAACCTCGCAGCGAGCTACGCGAGCCTCGATCTCGTCGCCGGCTACGCCCAGATCGCTGCTGTCCTGGCGGGGCTGCTGGTCGCGGGCGCCACAGCAGTGCTGTGGGTCACGCGACGTGCGACACGGGAGACGGTCGTCGAGGGGCTCGCTGCGACATGACGCGGTGGATCACGCGTCGCCAGGCGATCGGCGAGATGCTCGCGGGAACGGCTCTGCTGGCGGCCGGCTGCGCCAGCGGCAACCAGTTGCAGCCAGATCCGCACGGCTCGACGCTGCGCACGACCTATCAGGACCCGGACGGCACCGGCGTGCTCGTGCCCGCGCGCGGCGAGCCGCTCAGAGCTCGGACCGAGCTGGGGCCGGCGGCGGACGGCGTCGCGCTGCTGGCGACGATCGCGCACGTCACCGACGCACACGTCCTCGACGCGGAGTCGCCCGCGCGGGTCACCTTCCTGGATCGCCTCGGTCCGCCGTTCCAGTCGACCTTCCGCCCCCAGGAAACGCTGACGGCCCAGGTACTGGCCGGATCGCTGTACGCGATCCGGTCGCTGCGACCCGACGCCGTTATCCAAGGCGGCGACCTGATCGACAACGACCAGGCAAACGAGCTTTCCGTCGCGCTCGCCGTTCTGAACGGGCGGCGGACGAAGCCGGGAAGCGGTGTACCGGGTTACTTCGGTGTCCAGTCTCCGTTCGACGCCGACCCGTTCTACTACCGGCCCGACCTCGACGCGCCCCGCCATCCGGGCTTGCTCCAGGCGGCAACCCGTGCGTTCACCAGCCCGGGCGTCAACAGCGCCTGGTACCCCGTCCTTGGCGATCACGACATCCTCGTCGCCGGCGAGATCGCTCCCAGCCCACAGACGCGCGCGCTCGCGCTCGGCAGCGAGGCGGTGTGGGACCTCCCGCCCGGATTGACCGCCCCGCCGGGGCTGGCAGCCGCCCGCGAAGCCACCAGCGGCGCCGGCTACTCGCCAGACGGGCCACCCAGCCCGGGGCTCGTCGCGCGCTTCCTGGCGCAGGCGCTCAACGGACCCACGGTCCGCGTACCGCCTGACCCGGCGCGCCGCGAGCTGGACCCCGAGGAGGCGGTGGACGGCCTGCGGGCGGCTTCGGGCCAGCCCGCAACCGGACCGCTGCTCGACTACCGCGTTGACTTCGGACCCCGCGTCCGCGCGCTCGTGCTCGACCTCGCGCGCCGTGACGGCGGCTCCGGTGGCCTCGTGCACCCCGGCCAGCCGGAGTGGCTGGCGGGCGAGCTGGCCGCCGCCGGCGAGCGGTGGATCATCGTGATCTCCCATCAGCCGCTGACCACCTCGCAGGGCGCAGACCAGATCCTGGAGCTCCTCGATCGCGATCCCCGCGTGATCGCCGCGATCTCCGGCCACACGCATCGCAACCGGATCGTCGCGCGCCCCGGCGAGGCGGGCGGTTACTGGCTGATCGGCACCGCGTCGCTGATCGACTACCCACAGCAGGCGCGAGCACTCCGGGTGCTCGCCACTGCCAACGGGGGGGTAGCGATCCAGACCTGGATGCTCGACCACGTGTTCCCCGGCCAGCTCGGCACGATCTCGCGCCAGCTCGCCTACCTGGACGCGCAGGGCGGCAGGCCGGAGGGGTTCATCGGCGACCGCCTGGATCGGAACGTGACCCTCTACCGCGCGGCGGTCCGCGCTTGACGCCGCTTCTCGCCCCTACGCCGCCCGCGCCCGGTGCGGCAGCGCTGCCGCCGGCCGCACCGGTCCCGCGGCGCACGGCCTCGCTGATCGCCGTCCTCGTCGGCATCGCGACGGCAGCCCCGATTGCCGCGTACCTGTGGGTGGCACTGCACCGGATCGGCTATCCGTTCGAGCTCGATTGGATGGAGGGCGGGTCGGTCGAGCTCGCCGCACGAGTCGCGGCCGGCCACTCGCTCTATTCGGCGCCCTCGCTTGCGTTCGTCGGCTGGACGTACACGCCGCTCTACTACTGGGTCGCGGCGGCGGTGGCGAAGCTCACCGGGATCGGGTTCCTGCCCTTGCGTTTGGTCTCGTTCCTGGCCTCGCTCGTGTCGATGACGGCCCTCGGCTGGATCGTCACGCGCGAGACCGGCGATCGGATCGCGGGTCTCGCAGCCGCGGGGCTGTTCGCCGCCACCTTCCAGATCTCCGGCGCGTGGTTCGACATCGGACGGGTCGACTCGCTGTTCCTGGCGCTGACGTTGCTTGCGCTGGCGTGGGGGCGATCGGCCCGCAGTGTGCGCGGCGGCGTCGGCCTCGGGGTGCTCGCGTTCCTCGCCTTCTTCACCAAGCAGACCGCGCTGCTCGCATTGCTGCCTGTGCTCGTTTACCTCGTCATCACGCGTCGCCGGGTAGGAATCCCCGCACTGATAGTCCTCCTCGCCTTGGTGGCCATCTCGACCGTTGTGCTCAACGCGTCGACCGACGGCTGGTATGGGTACTACGTCTTCAACGAGCTGGCAGGGCAGCCGGTCGCTCACCAGTCTTGGGTTGGGTTCTGGGTCGACAACGTCCTGCACCAGCTGTGGCCGCTCGTGATCTTGATCCTCGGTGGCGGGGTGGCGCTGGCGTGGCGCGCAAAGGCGCTCCCGGCGATCGGCTCGCCATCTGTGTACTACGCGAGCGCAGCGGCCGGACTGATCGGCTCAGCCTGGGTATCTCGTCTGCACAGCGGCGGCTACGTGAATGTGTTGATACCGGCATATGCGGGGATCGCGCTGCTCGCCGGGCTAACCTACGGAGGACTCGTCAACGGGCGCTACCGCCGGTTCGCCAGTCCGCTGCTGGGTGCCACGCTGCTCCTGCAGCTGGGCCTGCTCGTGTACCCGCTCGACGCGCAGATCCCGACCGCCGCCGATCGCGCCGCCGGAACGCAGCTGACCGCTCGTTTGCGCGCGCTCCACGGACCCGTGATCGTTCTCCGGCACCCTTGGTACGCGACCCTTGCCGGGAAGGGCAGCTTCGCGCAGGAGGAGGCAATCGCCGACGTGCTGCGCTCGGGCGCGGCGCGCGGTAAGCGAGCGATGCTGGCGTCGCTTCACGG
>JBEKRJ010000753.1:0-3117 GCA_049518835.1 Solirubrobacteraceae bacterium | reverse complement strand
AGAAGCTGGCCTACTGTTCGACTTCGGCGACGAGTGGCGCGTTCTGCTGACCCTGAAGACAACCCGCGCCGATGACGGCCGGCGTTACCCGCTCGTGCTGGCGGCGGTCGGCGATGCGCCGCCCCAATATCCGGGCGAGACCGGCGAGTTTGCCCCGGGGCTCCCTCAGGTGGACGGGCGCGACGCGAGCCGCGGTCCGCGCGCATGCGCAGTGCCACGAAGCTCAGCGCCTGGCGCGCTGCACGACGACCAGGTGGCTCGGGCCCTTTCTCCCCGCCAGGATGATCGCTGATGAGGATCCACGGGGGCCTCTACACTTCGCTACATGAGTAGTGAAGCCGTCCGGATCGAATTGGAGACGCTCCGCGCGCTGCGGGCGCGGAGTGCCGAGAGTGGCGAGCCGATCGTGCGTCTGGCTCAGCGCTACATCACGGAAGGCATGCGACTGGACTGCCATCCTGGGATCTTCTTTCGCGATGGGCGGTCGGGCCGCCGTGCTGTTGTGATCGGCGGGCCTGACGTCTGGGAGGTGATCGCGGCTGCGCGTAGCGCGCCCGAGCGTGGCGAGGAGCTGGTCCGTGCGCTAGCCGAGCGGATCGGCGTGCCGGTCGAGAAGATCCGGATCGCGGTCCGCTACTACGGGGAGTATCCGGAGGAGGTCGACCGTTTCATTGCGGCGAATGAGGAGGAAGCGGAGCAGCTCGAGCGGGCGCTTGAGAATGAGCGGCGCCTGCTCGGATGAAGCTGCTGTTCGACGAGATGTACGCGCCGACGGTTGCTGAGCAACTGAGGGGACGAGGTCACGACGTCGCCTCGGTGCACGATCCCGGATGCCGCACGCTCCAAGGAGCGTCCGACGAGGAGATCTGGGCGGCGGCGATCGTCGCCGACCGCGCTCTTGTGTCGGAGAACGTGCGGGACTTCCGCCGCATCGAGGCGGATGCGCTCGCCCGCGGCCAACCCGCCGCCTGCTTGATCTTCACCACCGACCGTCAGTTCCCTCGGGGCGATCCCGGGACGCTCGGCCGTCTCGTGCTTGCGCTCGACGCGCTCCTCGCCTCATCACCCGATTTGACGACGGCGCTGTTCCTCAAGCCTTCGACTGCCTCGTACCCGGGCGCGCTGCCTCGCGGCCCGGCGACGGAGCCATCCCAGCGGCCGAGATCCTGAAAGGCGACCACGGCGACTGCGTGGCTCAAGCGAGCAGCTCGCCGCGCACGACCTCGATGCGCGCCACCTGCGACGGCGCCGGCGGGTTGGCTGCTGTGTCCATGGTCGGATCGTCGCGGGCGCGGCAAATGGAACCCGTCCCAGAATTGCCTTTCTAGATCTAGAGGACGTGCTTCGATCAAGCCTGGGCGGATTCTCGGGACGTCGGCGAAGCGCACGAAGCCAGCCTCTGCCGCGAAGCCCAACCAAGCCGGTGATGCGCGCGAAGCGTGAGGCTGCCACGCCGGCTGAACCTGCCAACCGCGCTTCGGCGGCGCTGGCCGTTGCGCCGCCCGAGCCGTCCGCTTCGCCACCGAGCCCGGGCGTGCCTGCGACGCGCAGACGCGCGCCCAGTCACGACGAGATCTCTGCGCGCGCCTACTTCATCGCGCTGGAGGGCGGCTCAAGCCAGGCGTGGTAATTATTGAGGGTGGCTGCTGACACGCTGGTGCAAGAGTTCGCTATCTCTCATTCTTCCGTTTGGAACGCATCCGAAATGCGCACGACCGGTTCTACCGCGCCGGTGTCGAACCTTCGGCGGGTCAGCTCGCCGGTCAGCACGTCCAACGACGCGGCGTAGGTGGATCGGGCGTGGACATCCATCGCGGCCCATGTCATCTTTCCGGTCACGGTCGGACCTCCTTCGTATGGGGTCAGCCGGAGCCCGTCTCCGGCCAGTCAAATCCCCGCACATTGCGATTGAGGTCCAGCCTTTGACGTTCGCGGCCATGCACCTCCGAAGCTTCTGACCTTGCGCCGCCGCAGTAGGGATCGCTCGTGAGGCCCGCGCTCGGCGCAGCTGAGGGATCGCTGCGGGCGGCAACCGCTCGGTCCCATCGTTGCTCCATATGATCGCCGAGCTCCCCGGCCAGGCCAGCGTCGGGGTCTACATCGACGCGCCCGTCGTCGTCGTGCTCGACGAGTTCCAAGCAGTGCTCGGCGCAGCCACCCAGATCGACGCGACGATCCGCAGCGAGATCCAGCACCACGACCAGGTCGGCTACGTGTTCGCCGGCTCGCATCTCGGGATGATGCGCGCGCTGTTCTCCGACCGCGCCCGCCCGTTCTACGCGCAGGCGCCAGCGGTCGAGCTCGGTCCGCTGCCTTCGGGCCCGCTCGCCGAGTACGTCGGGTCGCGGTTCGAGGCAGAGGGCCGAGACTGTCAGCGTGTGCTCGGCCTGCTGCTCGATGTCGCACGGGGGCACCCGCAGCGCTCGATGATGCTCGCCGCGCACCTATTCGCGCGGACCCCAGGCGGAACTGCTGCCGACGAGGCTACGTTCGAGGACGCGCTCTCCGGCGCGCTGCTCGAAGCCGACGGCGAACTCCACGGCCGCTGGGACGCGCTCACCATCTCCCAGCGACGCGCGATCGCCGCGCTGGCCAGCGGCGAGCCCCCGTTCAGCCAAACCGCTGCACGGGAGCATGGCACCAGCAAGGGCGCCACCGGCAAAGCGCTCGCCGTGCTCGCCGAGGCCGGCGACATCGCCCAAGACCCAACAGCCTCGACCGGTTGGATCATCATCGATCCGTTCATGCACGAGTGGCTGCGACGCCGCGACCGGCTCTGATCGCGAAGAGCAGAGATTCTCGGGCAACCAGAGATTCTCGGGCAACCAGAGATTCTCGGGCAACCTGCCTAAAAAACATACTCGTTTGCAGGCAAGTTGACATAAGGCACATTATCGAGCGTGCATTATGTGAACGCCTTTGGGTCTTCGTCGGGGTGCCTACGCCCCGCGAACAGCGCGGGTCACCGAATCCGCGTAGCTGCTGGCGTTGTCCGCAAACTCGTGGGCAGCGTGAAGGGAAGGTGCCGAGCGCGGTTCCGCCAACGGCGTGGCTCCCTCCAGCGCTCGACATCGGTGTGGACCGCGGCGCCGCCCTGCTTGCCGATCACCGTGTCGG
>JBEKRJ010000752.1:0-3125 GCA_049518835.1 Solirubrobacteraceae bacterium | reverse complement strand
AGACGATTCACGGCGCGTACGCGGATCTGTTCTCGCGCACCCGGGCCGACGTGCTGATCACCCCTGCGCTCGGCTGCGAGGCTTTCCGGCACAACCAGCCGCGACCGGAGACGATCGGCGGCAAGCCCGTCGAACTGCCGTGGGATGACTGGTGTCCGTTCCTCTACGACGCCAACCTCGCCGGGCTTCCCGCCTGCGTGCTACCGATCGGGCGCGGTGACGACGGGCTTCCGGTCGCACTCCAACTCCAGGGCCCCCGGGGTGCCGACGGCACCGTCCTGGCCATCGCGGAGGCGCTTGAGCGATGTCTTGACCTCGACGCCGGCCTCGCCGACCCGGCGGCCGCGGATCTTGTATGAAGTCCACCTCCGAGGAGCAACCGATGGCCGACGCGCTGCAACCGCCCACTCCACCCTCTGACCCCGTGCCGGCGGCCACATCCCCGGACGCGTCGCCGATGGCCACCGCGCCCGCACGGAGCGCCCCTGGCGTCGATCTTCCGGGGACCGCACCGCCCGCGGATGTCACGGTGACGGTGCAGGCACCGGCCGTCCCGGCCGTACGGGTGACCGTTCCCGGCGCGGGCATCCACGTCAGCGTCGGCGCCCGTGAGCCGCGCCAGGTGCTCGACGGTATCTCGGATGTGCGCGCCTTCTTCCGCACCAATGTCGTTCCGCTGTACTTCATCTCGCCGACACCGTTCAACCTCCTTGGCATCGATCGCTGGGTGCGCAACTTCTTCTATCTGACCTACTTTGACTCCTTTGAGAGCGCGCACCCGCGCGTGTTCGTCCCCCAGCGGCGCGATCGCAAGGACTTTGGGTCCATGGAGGACATCTGCAACCACCTCCTGCGCGACCCAGAGACGCTCGAGTTCATCGCGCGCCGAGGCCCGGGCGGCAAGGCCTCGTTCGTCATGCTCGACGAAGAGACCGAGGCGCTTGCCCACAAGGCGAGCCTTGAGGTCATGCACCCCTCGGCCGCGCTGCGCCACCGGCTGGACTCCAAGCTCGTCACGACGCGGCTTGGCGAGGCATCGGGCGTGCCGAGCGTGCCGAACGTCATCGGGCGCGCCGGGTCTTTCGACGAGCTGCTCGCGCTGGCGCGCGGCGGCGGACTCGGGGATGACCTCGTGATCCAGGCCGCCTACGGGGACTCGGGCCGCACGACGTTCTTCGTGCGCGGCCAGCGCGACTGGGATCGGTGTGCCGGCGGCCTGGTCGATCAGGAATTAAAGATCATGAAGCGGATCCGCGGCCTCGAGGTCTGCCTGGAGGGGACGCTTACTCGACACGGAACGGTCGTCGGGCCGACCATGACGAGCCTCGTCGGGCACCCCGAGCTGACGCCGTACAAAGGCGGCTGGTGCGGCAACGACATCTGGCACGGGGTGCTGGCGCCGACGCAACTGCACCAGGCGCGGGAGATGGTTCGCAAACTCGGCGACGGCCTTCTGCGCGAGGGCTACCGCGGCTTCTTCGAGGTGGACCTGCTGCGCGACCTGGACTCCGACGAGTTGTATCTGGGCGAGCTCAACCCCCGCGTGAGCGGCGTCAGCCCGATGACCAACGTGACCGCCGAGGCGTACGCCGATATCCCGCTGTTCCTGTTTCACCTGCTGGAATACATGGATGTCGACTATGAGCTCGACGTGGACGACATCAACACGCGCTGGGAGCGAGGCGCCGGCCGCGACGAGGTCTGGAGCCAGCTGATCATCAAAGAGACCTCCCCGGACCTTGAACTCCTGACCGGGACGCCGCGCACGGGCGTGTGGCATCTCGACGATGACGGGCGCATCTCGTTTGCGCGGTGGGGTCACGACTGGCACTCGCTGATCGACGAGTCCGAGGCCTTCTACATGCGCGTCGCCGCGCCCGGCGACTATCGCTACAAGGGCGCTGACCTGGGCGTCCTCGTCACCCGGGGACGGCTGCAGACAGACGACTGCCAGCTCACCGAGCGCTGCCGACACTGGGTGGACGGGATCAAAGCACAGCTCACCTCGACGCCACTGGCGCCGGGCGAGGTGGCCGCTCCAACCACCGCCCCGATCGTGCCGTTGAAGGGGTGACGCGATGCCCGGGCTAGCGATGACGCTGTATGCGATCGATGAGCCGCAGCCCGGGCCGCGCTGGCAGGCGCTGTTTGACGCCACCTGGTCGTCCTACCGGCGCTGGTACCTCCGCGACGGTGAGATGGTCAGGCCATCGCTGTCGCAGGCTCGCGCCGAGCTGGCGGCCCACATGCCCGAGCTCGTGCCCACCTGGCAGCGCCTGCAAGCACTGACCGGCGGAGATGAGATCGCCGCCCGCATGCTCGCGCTGTACAACCCGCCGCTCAACGTCGCAGGCTGTTCGCAGGCCGTGCTACGGCGCGACCGGGAACCGGCCGTGCTGGTTCGAAACTACGACCACGATCCAGCGCTGTTTGAGCGGGTCGTCTACCGGAGCGCATTCACCGGCCGGCAGGTGATCGGCACCGGTGACTGCCTGTGGGGCCTGCTAGACGGCATGAACGACGACGGGCTGGCCGTGTCGCTGACGTTCGGCGGGCGCCGGGTCGCCGGCCAGGGATTCGGCGTCCAGTTGATCGTGCGCTACCTGCTCGAAACTTGCAAGACGGTCGCAAGCGCTCACCGGCAGCTGGAGCGGCTGCGCGTGCAGAGCTCGTACAACCTCACGATGCTCGACGCGACGGGCGCCGCCATTACCGTCGAGATCGCCCCGGACCGGCCGCCGGTCCTCGCCGACGGGCTACTGGCCACCAACCATCAAGGCGTCGTCGACTGGCCCGAGTATGCCGTGTGGACGCGCACCGTCGAGCGCGAGCGCCGCCTGCACGAATTGCTTGACGAGCCCGGCATCGAGCGCGAGGGACTGGTCCAGGCGTTCCTCCGCCCACCGCTGCGCCAGGTCGGCTATCAGGACGGGCTAGGGACCCTGTACACGGCCGTCTACCGCCCAGCCGACGGCGCCGTCGAGTACCGCTGGCCGTCGAGCACGTGGCGCCAATCGTTCGACGATTTCCGCGCCGGAGCGCACACCGTGATGCTCCCGACCGAGGCGCCAGGCGATTCAGATGCCGCCACGCCGGACATGTTCTGCGCCGGCGCTTCTCCAGGC
>JBEKRJ010000751.1:0-4705 GCA_049518835.1 Solirubrobacteraceae bacterium | reverse complement strand
TGGGTTTGCGCTCGGGCGATCCGGGTGGCGAGCGCAGCGAGCTAAAGCAGCTAGTGGGTGGCAGCGGGGTTGATCGGATCGTGCTTGGGGCGTTGACCGCGGTGGGGGTCGGCGCGATCGTGCGCGCGCAGCTGGACCAGGATGCCGACGACGTGTTCTGCACGGCGTGCTGGGAGCTGAGCGGCGGGAATCCGTTGTTTGTGCGCGAGCTGTTGGCGGCGTCTCGTGAAGAGGGGTTCACTGCTCGTGCTGAGAGCGTGTCGGCATTGCACTCGATTGCGCCGGCGGCGGTCGGGACTTCGGTGCTCGCGCGGCTCGGGCGGTTGGGCGCCGACGCAGTCGCGCTCGCGCGCGCAGTCGCGGTTCTCGGTGCCGGCGCCGAGGTCGTGCTCGCGGCGCGGCTTGCCGAGCTTGATCCGGAGTTTGCCGAGTTGACCGCGGATCGGCTCGCAGCGGCACAGATCCTCGCGCCGATAAGGCCGCTTGAGTTCTTTCATCCGCTGATCGGCGCGGCGGTCCGCGAGGACATCGCGCCGGGCGCGCGCCGCGTCGCGCATCGGTGTGCCGCAGCGCTCCTTGACGAGGGTGGAGGTGAGAGGTCACTGGCGCGGGTCGCGGCGCACCTGCTTGCGTGTGGCCCGGCCGCAGATGGCTGGGTGCTGCAGCGGCTGCGCGACGCGGCAGTCGAGGCGCTTGATCGGGGCCGCGCCTGAGATCGCCGCTAGCTATATGCGGCGCGCGCTAGCGGAGCCGCCTGCTGCAGGGGAGCGCGCGGCATTGCTGTTCTTGTTGGGGACCGGCGAGTGGCGCGCCGGCCAGCCGGACGCGATCGCGCACCTTGAGCAGGCGCTCGCGGCGGCCGGCGAAGATCCCCGCACGCTGATTGCCGCCAGCGTTCTGCTGGCACTTGCGTATTACGTGACTGATCGCGCCGAGCGCGCAGTCGAGGTGCTCGAGCGCGCACTGGCAGCGGCCGGCGACAGGAAGGCGACGCTGGCGCTAACCGAGCGGCTGGGGACAATCGAGCCCGAGCCGCTCCGGGACGCCCGGTTGGTGTTGACGCGGGAGGCCGGGATCGCCGTCATTGGGTCGACGGACGAGCAGACCGCGCCGGCCGCGTTGCGTCGCGCTGAGGGGTTGCGCGGTCGCCTAAGGATCCTGGCCGACCCGCCCGTGTATCTACTCGCGATGCTGGCCTACCACGCGACGCGAGGAAACCGCGCGGTCGAGGCGCAAGAGCTCGCGGAGCGGGCGCTGGCGTGCGAGCCGTATCCGCCGCCGCTGGACATCTGCGAGGTACTGATCGCGACGCTCACGCTCGTCGAGTGCTACGACACGGTTCAGCGGCTGTGCGAGGACTGGCTTGCGGCCGCGCGCCGTCACGGCGCGATGCAGGAGATGATCGGGATCCTGGTGGCTCGGGCGTCGGCGTCGTGCGACCGCGGCGCGTTGGCCGACGCCGAGGCCGACGCACGCTGGGTACTGGACCGCGCCGGCGGGCTCCGCCGGATCCATGCGGTCACCAATGTGATCCGGGTGCTGATCGAGCGCGACGAGCTCGAGCCCGCAGAGGACGTGCTGGAGCAATGCGCCGATCCGCGCGCGACGGGCTCGACCGAGGCGGTTCGGTTCCTGATCACGCGGGGCCGGCTACGTCATGCGCAGGGCCGCCTGCAGGAGGCAGTCGATGACTTCCTAGACTGCGGGCGGCGATGCACGCCGCTCGGGAGCTCGATGCTGAGCGCTGTGCCGTGGCGCGGCGAGGCGGCGCTCGTCCACGCAGCGCTTGGCAACACGGGGGAGGCGCGGCGGCTCGCGCGCGAGCAGCTCGAGCTTGCGCGCGCGTTCGGGCGCCCGCGGACGCTCGGCATCTCGCTGCGCGCGTGCGGGCTGATCGAGAACGGCGACGCGCGCCTTGAGCTGCTCGCAGAGGCGGTCAACACCCTGGAGCGCTCCCAATCACCGCTGGAGCTCGCTCGCGCGCGATCGGACTATGGCGCCGCCTTGCGGCGCGCGGGCCGCCGCGTCCAGGCGCGCACCGAACTCGAGCGCGCGCTGGACCTCGCTTACCGCTTGGGTGCCCGGCGGATCGCCGACCATGCGCGCGCGGAGCTGATCGCCGCGGGCGCCAAGCCACGGCGCGACGCGATCACCGGCCGCGACGCGCTGACCGCCGGCGAGCTACGCGTCGCGCGGCTTGCCGCCGAAGGCCTCACCAATCGCGGGATCGCCCAAGCGCTGTTCATCACCACCAAGACCGCCAAGGGACACCTCAGCCGGGTCTACCGCAAGCTCGAGATCACCCGCCGCAGCCAACTCGCCGACGCGCTCGCCGGCCGTCTCAGCGACGGTGGCGAGGATCCGCACTCAGCCGCCGCGGTCATTTCCTAAGGCGCGACGCCCAAAAGACAGGGCTCCTCCGCCTGATGCGGGAGCGTGCCCGACCGGGCGAGACTCACTGCCATGAAGACCATCACTCACAAACGGCCTTCCATGACCTCCTATCGCTTTCCTCCTGAAAGGTGTGTAGTGATGCTTCTACGTGTACTAGGCCGGCGGATGTTGCCGGTAACCGTGACCGCAGTTCTGTTCTCCGGGGGCGCCGTCGCGCAGGCAGCGACGCCGGGATGGGAGTGCGTGCCCACGACCGCGGGGCAGGCGGTGACCTGAGCGGATCGCGGTGGCCGGCTTCTGCCAGGGTGGGGGCTTCGCCCTGATCGCCGGCACGAACCCGGGATTTAGAGCTGCCGCGGTCAACTACGGGGAGGTGCGCAGAGACCGCTCGCGCCTCGACGGCGTGTGCCCCGTTGTTGCGAGCTACGGCGCGAAGGATCGTGTCTGGGGGCGCGGCACCGCCGAGCGGCTGGAGCGGCACCTCGCTGCGCTGGGAGTGCCCCACGACGTCAAGACCTACGACGGAGTCGGGCACTCGTTCTTCTCGCGAGTCGATGGGTGGCAGGGCTGGCTTGCGCGGATCCCGAATCCCGACACCGCTGGCAGTGGGCTACGACGAGGCTGCCGCAAACGACGGCTGGCGACGGATGCTTGCCTTCACGACGAGGCTGCCGCAAACGACGGCTGGCGACGGATGCTTGCCTTCTTCGACGAGCACGTCCGCTCGGCGAGCGAAACGCCGCCAGGGGTCAAGGATGCATGATCTTCGCCGGCGGATCGATTCCGCTTGGAGGAACCGACGCGATCCCAAAGCCGATGCTCAGGAGCTGGAACCTTGGCCCCCAGGAGTTCCGCCGGCGCAGCTGCCAGTAAGCGCGAAGCGCACCACACGGCCACCGGGAATCTCGCCAAACGCTGGACCGGTTATCCGCGCGTGCCGTCGTGAACTTCGATGACAACCCTGCAGGGGTGAACATAACTGCCTCGATAAATCTGTTCTGTCCCCGGATCGTCGTGGGGGACACCTGGCTCTCGCGTTGGTCGTCTGCTCAGCACCACGCGTTGGAAGGGGAGAAGGTTGGGGGACCTCTCCGGTCGTGCGGCGTAAGCTGTGGCTGTGGTGGCGGCGGGTTCAGCTCGCGAGGTTGCGAACCGCGTGCGCACCTGGCATCACGCCGAGCAGAGCGCGGTGTGCGACGTGCTCAAGCCGTGGGCGCACGGCACCATTCTGCACACCACACGTGAGCGAGCACCGCGCGCGAGTGGCGTCGGCGGTCGGAGGCCGGCGACCGCGCGCTCGAGGACCGCTCTTCGGCCGGTCGCACGCTCCCGGGCAAGGCCCCAGCTGAGGTTGAGGAGGCCATCTGCGCACACAGAGAGCTGCGGTATCGCCGGCGCGCTCGGGATGCCGGAGCGGAGCGGACCGTGCCGGCGGTCCGGCCCGCAACGGCCTCTCCCGCCTCCCGCGCCCTGGCGCGCATGAAGCCGTCGAACCCCTACGAGCGGAGGCTGCCGCCCGGCGCGTTGCCCCGTATCGATGTAGAGAAGCTCGGCCGGATCGGCCGCGAAGGTCATCGCGTGAACGGTGATTGCCGCATACTCTCTGTTGGGAAGTAGACTTCGCTCGAAGTGAGCTTTGAGATTGACTACGTGGGCGCGGCTGTGCACGTCGTGGCCACGGACGATAGTTGGAGCGCTGAAGCAGATCTCTTCGCGACCGGCATGAGCGGCGATCGCCTCACCGCAAGCGCGTGTTTGAGCGCGAGCGGTCCCAGTAGCGGGATTGCGGCAATAACTAAGGAGTACATGGGCCCCCCGCTTCCCCAGAATCTTGAAGCACGCCGACGTATTCTGGACACCTACCGGGTACAGCGCCACGACGTGGAAGATGCGATGAACCAGATGCTCGGCCGAGACCCTGACATGCACCGCCCGCCTCGATTGGGTTGGTGCCCTCTGATCGAGCTTCTGGTCGCACGCGGTCAAGTTGTATCCGAAGAGGCGTTGATCGCACTCCCGTTTGTCTTCGAGTTTTCGACCGAAGCAACTATTTATATTGCTCTGGAGAGAGAGAACTAGGGCCGAGGTCCGACCCCTCACCCCGAGGCCTCGCAGCTGTCACTGGCTGACCGTCTATGGGAGATTATTCCCCGAGATCCAAAACCACATCATTCTCGAATCAAACGAAAGACCGCTCGATGCTCCGGAATCGTCTGTCCCGTGATCGTCTGTCAGTGATAGTCGGTGTGGCAGTAATCAGCTGCCTCTTGGTTGTCTGCACCACCACCGTCGCAGCCTCAACTGGGGCGCA
>JBEKRJ010000750.1:0-3130 GCA_049518835.1 Solirubrobacteraceae bacterium | reverse complement strand
TGCGACGATCGCCGCCAGCGCAGGCGAAACCAGCCGAAAACCGCCGTCAGACCGCCGGCCGCGTCCCCGATCACCAACAAATCCGGGGATTCACCCCCCCTCTACGCGAGCCGCACCCAAATGGCGCTGACATTCCACGGCCTCTGCAAGCTCGCCGACTTCGATGCTCCGCGTGACGGCGTCGACTGTGGCGCCGAAGGAATCGCGAGCGAGGAGGAACCCGAGCGGCACGCAGTTGCCAGCCGTGCCGCGGGCTGACGACGGAAGGCCGCGACCGCCCGCCCGCGAGGCCGCTGCCGCGATAAATCTCGGCGGATTC
Organism: Solirubrobacteraceae bacterium; assembly: GCA_049518835.1. Lineage (GTDB taxonomy): Bacteria > Actinomycetota > Thermoleophilia > Solirubrobacterales > Solirubrobacteraceae > Palsa-465. The sequence goes on along the minus strand of JBEKRJ010000750.1, from coordinate 2,811 downwards.
GTCTACAACGTCGAGCTGCACCTGCCAGAATCCCGCGACCCAGCGGTCTACGAAGCACTCTTTCGGGCACTCAAAGCGCATCTGCTTTCGTGAGCGGCGTCGACGGCATCTACACGGCGATTGCGGCATTCGAAAACACAGTGCGCGACCTCGTCAGGCGCATTCTGCTCGACGAGGCCGGCGCTGGCTGGTGGGATGAGAAGGTCTCCGCGAACGTGCAGAGCAGGGCGAAGAAGCGCCAGGAGGACGAGGCGAAGCTTCGGTTCCACACGCAGCGCGGCGACGACCCCATCAGCTTCACCGACTTCGCCGACCTGCTGAGCATCATGCGCGCGAACGAGGCGGCGTTCGCACCGTTCTGGCCTTCGCCGGAATGGGCGCGAGGGATTTTCGATGCAGTCGAGCGCTCGCGCAACGTCATCATGCACAGCGGGGTTCTGGACCCGGAAGACATCGAGCGTGTCGGCATGAACGTGCGAGACTGGATACGCCAGGTCGGAACGTGAGCAGTTCGACTACGGTCGCGTCGTGAGCGCGTCCGAGCTGGCGAGCGGCAAGGCCGCGAGGCTCAACGCCATCTGTCCCTATTACACGATGTTCCCGCTGGACTTCCCGCTCGAAGTGCTCGCAGACGCGACCCCGGACACATGGGTGCTCGACCCGTTCTGCGGCCGCGGAACGACGTTATATGCCGCCAGGCTCCTAGGCCTCAACGCCGTCGGCATTGACAGCAACCCTGTAGCCGTGGCTGCGACGGCGGCGAAGCTGGTGTCCGTCCGGCCGGACAAGGTCGCTGCGCGAGCCGATTCCATCCTTCAGGGACCGCGGCCACGAAATGTGCCGGCTGGGCCGTTCTGGGAGCTCTGCTTTCACGACGAGGTGCTCGCGGGTCTTGGCAAGCCGCGCGCCGCACTCATGAACGCCACCAGCGCCGTCGACACAGCGCTACGCGCGGTCGTTCTCGGAGCGCTCCACGGACCGCGCAACCAGGGCCGCCCGTCGTACTTGTCAAACCAGATGCCGCGGACGTATTCGACGAAGCCGACAGCCGCCGTGCGGTTCTGGGAGGCACGCGGCCTCAGGCCAGAACCGGTCGACGTCGTCGATGTGCTGCGGCGGCACGCGACATGGCGGTACGAGCAAACCCCGCCAGTGACGCGTGGCGCCGTGGTGGAAGGCGAAGCGTCCGATGTGCTCAGGCGGCTTCGCCGTCGATTCGACTGGGTCGTGACCTCCCCACCCTACCCGGGCATGGTCACGTACCGCCCCGACCAATGGCTTCGGAACTGGTTCGTCGGCGGCTCTGCTGACGTCGACTACGGGCGCGCCGGGCAGCTCGGGGCTCTCATGGGGCCGCGCTTCACCAATGCGCTCGCAGATGTCTGGTCGGCCGTCGCGAACCGCTGCAACGCGGGCGCGCCTCTCGCCGTCCGCTTCGGCGCGCTACCGAGCACGAAGAGCGGAGAGCCGGAGGACATCCTCGCCGAGAGCCTCGACCTGTCGGGCGCATGGGAGCTGCTGGAGCTTCGGTCGGCGGGCACACCGCGTGACGGTCGACGCCAGGCGGACCAGTTTCCAATTGCTGGCAGGCAGGTGGCGGAAGTGGACTGTCTGGCCCGCAGGCGAAACTGACAGCCGTGTTCGACCCCGACCACCTCGACGCCATCAGGGTCTCGATTCGGCAGCAGACTGAGCGCGACCGCCATCTGCTCGACGACCTTCGCGCCGACGTCCGTGCACATCTGCGGGGTGGAGCCGCGGTCCGGCCTCACGTCGCCACGGCGATGTCGCTCGTCGCCTCCGACGGCGGGAACAACAAGCTCATCTTCGACCCATTCAACATCCATCTCGTCCGGGTCGTCGACTCGCTGGGGCGGCAACTCTTCCTCGACGTCATCTCGCCGACCAGCGACCCTGACGACCTCTATGCCGCTCACGCACACGCGAACGACCCGCTCGGGTCGCTGATGAGCGACCTCGGCGTCACGTCGCTCCACGACCTCAGCCCCATGGTCCCGAAGGGAGAACTCGCCCGTGACCGTCCCGAGCTCGTCTCGCCCTCGTGGGTGCTTGTCTACCGCGACCTGTGCGAATGGGCGGTCCTCTACCACCGCATCTGTCACACCGAGTTCGCGAACCACACGCTGCTTGTCCGGGACGGCCTGCTCCGCAGCAAGATTTTCCGCGGTGAGCTCTTCACCGATATGGCCCGCCGGATGGCGGAGCGCATCCAAGCTGTACGGCCCCTGAAGCTCTACCTGGTCGGCATCGCCAAGCACTCCCAAGTCCTCTCCCGCTACCGGCTCGCGATGGCGCTGGAGAACGCGCTCCCGGCCGGCGAGCCCCGGTTTGTCCGCGTTCCGCGGGAGCTCGAACGCAAGGTCTACACCTGGCCGGAGTACGCCCGAGGCCCGGAGGAGGCTGAGGAGGAGGGCGGTGAGGCGGCGAAGTACGTCATCGGCGCGTTGTATCTCACGCGGTTCGGAAAGAGCTCGGGCGACCCGATATGGGCGGTCGACGTCTTCTGGACGCAGACGAACGCGGACGCGGAGGTGTTCGGATATCTCCTGGCGGACTCGGTTGAGGGCTTCCCCGTGCCGTACTACCCGCGCTGCTTGCAGCAGGCGCACGAGCACGCCGAGTTCGTCGACTTCGATTTCGAAATCCTGCAAGACACCGTTTTCGACGCCGCGCGCGGCTTGGTCGAGCCCGGCGGGCGACACGCGTTTGACCAGATGCGCTTCGCGCCCGACGTCGCCAACCGGAGGTACGAATAGATGGAGCTCTTTTCGCGGGGGCAGGTCGCCGGCA
>JBEKRJ010000749.1:0-3134 GCA_049518835.1 Solirubrobacteraceae bacterium | reverse complement strand
TGCTCGCGCGCGAGCCTGCGGCGCTCGGCGACGCCCTCGGCGAGGCGCTGCGCCGAGACGGGATCGAGCTGATCCTCGGCGTGCAAGCGACCGCAGCGCGACGCGAGGGCGAGGAGTTCGTGCTGTCGCTCGAGAACGGTCGCGAGCTGCGCGGCGAGCGCCTCCTCGTGGCGACTGGCCGGCGCCCTCGGGTGGAGGGGATCGGCCTCGAGACCGTTGGGATTACTGCCGACAGACACGGGATCCCGGTCGACGCGCGCCTGCGCGCGGGCGAGCGGCTGTGGGCGATCGGCGATGTGACAGGCATCTGGCAACTGACCCACGTCGGCGAGTATCAGGGCGAGGTCGTCGCGTCGAACATCCTCGGCGAGCCGCGGGAGGCCCATTACGAGGCTGTGCCCCGCGTCACCTACACCGACCCGCAGGCGGCGTCGGTTGGCGTGACCGAGGCCGGGTTCAGTGGGACCGCGCTGCTGTCAGAGGTGGCCAAAACCGCGACCTACACGCACGCTGATGCTCAATCCAACGGCTTCCTGACCTTGCTTAGCGACGGCCGACAGTTGACCGGCGCGTATGCGCTCGGCCCGGAAGCCGGCGAATGGCTGCAACAGGTGACGCTGGCGATCCGAGCCGGCGTCCCCCTGGACGTGCTGCGCGACACGATCCAGCCCTTCCCGAGCTTCTCGGAGATCGTCGCCGCGGCCCTCAAATCGCTTCACCACGAACTCACCGCGACACCCGAGGCGGCCGCGGCGCGATCGCAATAGCGCGGTCGGCCAATCGCAACCGGAACTGCTCGGCGCCACCGATGACGTCGACGGCGGCCAGCAACTCGTCGCGTAAGGGCCCGCCTGCGCGGGCCCAAGCGAAGGGTGCAGACGACGCTGCCCCGACGATCAGACCGGAGGGTTCTAGCCGTCACGCGGCGCGAGCGTGAACACCTGGACCGAGACGTCGCGACGGGTGTCGATCCCGCTGGCGAACGCGAGCGTGCGCCGGCCGAGGATCCGCTGGACCACCGCGCGGAACTCGTCCTCGATCGCGTGCTGGAAGAAGACTCGGGCTTCGCGCAGCCGGTCGTGCTCGCCCATCGCCGCGAGGTTGCGCTCGGCGACCGTCATGCTGTCCTCCAGCAGCACGACGAGCGTGTCCGATCCGGCGAACTGGGCCCGCGCCTTCGTCGGGCCGCGGCCGAACGCCTCCTTGTAGATGTGCACGATCGCGTTGGAGAGCGCCAGCAAGATGCCGCCGCTCCCGTTGTCGGCGTCCTCGGACGTGGCGACCGCCGGCAGTCCGGCCAGCGCAACCTCGCCCGACTCGTAGTGAAACGGCTCGTACGAAAGCGCGGGATCGATTCGGGGTGGGGATGTGCGCTGTCTCACTGTGACTGTCCTGTCTGCGCCTGCGCGCCGTGCACCACCGAAAGCTAGGTGCGCGACCCCAGTTCAGGCAAGACCACCGGTAGAAAACCAACGCTGCCGGCCCACGAGGCCTACTAATCTAATGAAGGGTCATCCGCTCGACGTGGTCGCCGCGCCCGATCAGCACCTCCGCGACCATCGCGGCGTCGAACAGCCCGTGCTCGACGACGCCGGCGGTGCTCGACAGGCGCGCCGCGAGCGCCACCGGGTCCTCGACCGGTCCCAGGTAGTCGGCGATCACGCCGCCGTCGGGGCTGCGGGGCACGTCGCGCAGCGCCACCGGCGAGAGCCGGCGCAGGGTCGCCGCGAGCCCGAACTCGGCCAGCTCGAGCGGGATCGGCGGGGTCAGCTGCGCGACCAGCTTGTTGGCCGACACGATCACGATGAAGCGGTCGGCCGCGGCCGCGACCGCCTTCTCACGCGTGTGCGCGGCGCCCCCGCCTTTCACCAGCCAGCCCGACGGAGCGACCTGGTCGGCGCCGTCGATCGTCAGATCGAGCCGCGCCGGCGCGTCGAGCCCGATGAACGACACGACCTCGAGCCCCAGTTGCTGGGCGGCGCGCCTCGTCGCCGGCGAGGTCGCGACGCAGCGGATCGTGATCCGCCGGGCGGCGAGCGGCGCCAGCACATCCGCGGCGGTCGAGCCGGTGCCGAGCCCGACTGTCATGCCGTCCTGCACGAGCTCGACGGCAGCCGCAGCGGCGAGCCGCTTCTCGCGCTCGATCTGCTCTGGTGACTCGCTGGGCAGCGGTTCGATCAGCCGGCCGCCTTCTCCTCGTGGCCCCCGAACGCCTTGCGCATCGCCGACAGCGACCGGTTGGCGAACTCGTCCAGCCCGCGCGAGGAAAACCGCGCGTACAGCGCCGCGGTCAGCACCGGCGCCGGGACGCCCTCCTCGATCGCCGCGGTCGCGGTCCAGCGCCCCTCGCCGGAGTCCGACACGCGGCCGGAGAATCCCTCGAGCGTCGGTGACTCGAACAGCGCCTCGGCGGTCAGGTCCAGCAGCCAGGAGGCGATCACGCTGCCGCGCCGCCAGACCTCCGCGACCTCGGTCGTGTCGATCTCGTACTGGTAGAACTCGGGATGCTCGAGCGGCGTCGTCTCGGCATCGGACTCCTGCTGGCGCTTGCCGACGTCGGCGTTGTGGAGGATGTTCAGCCCCTCGGCGTACGCGGCCATGATCCCGTACTCGATCCCGTTGTGGACCATCTTCACGAAGTGCCCGGCGCCGTTGGGACCGCAGTGCAGGAACCCGGTCTCCGACGGGCTCGGCGCGCCGTCGCGTCCGGGCGTGCGCGGCGCCGAGTCGATCCCGGGAGCGATCGAGCCAAACAGCGGATACAGGCGCCGCACGACCTCGTCCTCGCCGCCGATCATCAGGCAAAAGCCGCGCTGCAGCCCCCAGACGCCGCCGCTGGTGCCGACGTCGACGTGGTGAATGCCCTTCTGCGCCAGCTCGGCGGCGTGGCGGATGTCGTCGTGGTAATGCGTGTTGCCGCCGTCGATGATCACGTCGCCGGGTTCGAACACCTCCGCCAAGCCGCGGATCGTGCGCGCGGTGATCTCGCCGGCCGGCACCATCACCCATGCCGTCCGCGGCTGCTCGAGCTTCGCTGCGAACTCCTGCATCGAGGTCGCGCCGTCGGCGCCGTCGGCCTCGATTGCCTTGACCGCATCCGCGCTGACGTCGAACCCGACGCAGCGGTGACCGTC
>JBEKRJ010000748.1:0-3137 GCA_049518835.1 Solirubrobacteraceae bacterium | reverse complement strand
GCCGGCGCCGTCGGCAGCGCCGCCGTGCAGATCGCCCGCGCGCGGGGCGCCCGGGTGCTCGGCACCGCCAGTCCGGCCAATCACGACTACCTGCGCTCGCTCGGCGCCGAGCCGACGACCTACGGCGACGGCCTCGCGCAACGACTGTGCGAGCTCGCCCCCGACGGGGCCGACGCCGCGCTGGACGCCGCCGGCGGCGGCGCGCTGCCGGCGCTCGTGGAGCTGACGGGCAGCCCGGATCGGGTCCTCACGATCGCCGACTACGCCGGCGTCCAGCAGACCGGCGTCAAGTTCAGCGGCGGGGTCGGAACCGCGCGGGCCGTCCACGCGCTGACCGACATCGGCCCGCTGATCGAGGCCGGCAAGTTCTCGCTGCCGGTCGCGCAGACGTTCCCGCTCGCCGAGGCCGCGGAGGCGCACAAGCGCTCAGAGAGCGGTCACGTGCGCGGCAAGCTGGTGCTGCTCGTCGACCCCTGAGCGCCCGCCCGGCGCCGCGGGTTCGCCGGCGCCGCCGGGCCTGGCCTGGCCGTTCGGCGATACAGTGCGCCACCCGCGCCGCGCCCGCGTGGCAGAGCCCCAAACTCGCGGCGTCTCGCCGGTGCAGATCATCCCCCGGCAAGCACGAACGGCTCGGTGGCGGCGATCACGCCGGCCGCGATCACGAGCCCGAACGCGACGCGCGCCTGCTCGCCGCCGGCGCCCAGCAGCTCCTGCGCTGTCGCGAGCAGGCCGTCGATCCGCGCCAGCGCGGGCCCGGCCGCGCCGGGATCCGGGTCCCGGCAAGCGCCGCGGGCCATCGCGATCGACGGCGCGCCGCGGTCGAAGTCGGGGGGCGGCCCGGCGGCGAGCGCGGCGGCGACCGCCATCAGCAGGTAGCCGTTGATCCGCGTCAGGCGGCCGCTTACCGGGCGGATCTCCGGCACGCGCGGTGGCTTGGCGGCGCCAAGCGGCCGGCGCTCGAGGATCTCGATCATCCGCGCTCCGAGGAGCGCGCGGCGCTCGTCCTCGTCCAGGCCGGCGTACGCGGCGATCCGCAGGACCGTGTGCAGCGCGCTGATCGGCCGCCCGTAGGGGACGTCGGATGCGAACACGATCCGTTCGGCCGGCACGCGGGCGAACAGCTCGAGCTGGTCGAACACCGACAGGGTCGAGGTGTCGTAGAACACGTTGGGATGATCGCGCAGCCGGGAGGCGAACATCCCCTGGTCGGCGATCGCTGCGTGCGCGAGCACCAGCACCACGTCGGGGTAGCGCAGCGCGAGGTCGGCGAGCGGGTCCATGCGCGGCATTCCCCGCCCGGCGTGGATCAGGATCGGGACCTCGGCCTCGCCGGCGACCCGCCAGATCGACTCGGCGGCGTGGTCGCCGAAGCCGAACGCCTGCGCGCGCGGATGCAGCTTGATCCCGCGTGCGCCCAACGCCAGGCAGCGCTGCGCCTCGCCGACGGGATCCTGCGCGGGGTCCAGGCGGCAGTACGGGTATAGCCGCCCGTCGAACTCCCGCGCCCACCTCAGCACGCGGTCGTTGGGGATCCGGTACGCGGGCGCGCGCTCGGGATCGTGCAGCGCGAACGTGCACGCGCGCGCGGTCGGCGCGACCTGATCGAGAAACTCGATCAGCCCGGCTGCGTCCAGCGACTGCCCGTCCTCGTCGCGGCCGAGGTGCGTGTGCGCGTCGACGACGATCGCGCCCGGCGGCGTGAGCGCCCGGACCTCCGCGAGTACGGACTCGTAGGCGGCGGCGAGATCCACTAGAACGTCCGCGACGACGCGGCCTCGACGGGCCGGCCGTCGATCACCATCGGGAAGTGCTCGAGGCGGGTGCCGACCGTCACGCTCACAAGCGAGCAGCGTATGACTTCGGCAGCCCCGCGGCAAGCGCTGGGATCGCGCAGACCGCGCCGTCGCGGTTGCGGGGCTATGATCGGGACGCTTTCAGGGCTGCCACCCCCTGCGACGCCGATCGGGCCCTGCGCGCGTAGTTCTCCTCTGACCATGAGCATCCGACTCGCCATCGAGCACCGGACCGTGTACCGGTACGACCGCCTGGTGCGGCTGGGGCCGCACGTCGTGCGACTGCGGCCGGCGCCGCATTGCCGCACGCCGATCCTCGCGTATTCGCTGGACGTGACCCCCGCGGAGCACTTCGTCAACTGGCAGCAGGACCCGTTTGGCAACTACCTGGCCCGGTTCGTGTTTCCCGAGCCGACGCGTGAGCTGAGCGTGACCGTCGACCTCGTGGCCGAGATGACGGTGATCAACCCGTTTGACTTCTTCGTCGACGAGCGCGCGGGCACGTGGCCGTTTGACTACGAGCCGGCGCTCGCGCGCGACCTGCAGCCGTACCTGGCCAGCGAGACCGACGGGACGTTGTTCGCGGGCTGGGTGCGGGCGATCCCTCGCACGAAGACGGCGATCATCGACTTCCTGGTCGAGCTCAACCGCCGCGTGCTCGGTGACGTCGCGTACTCGATCCGGATGGACCCGGGCGTGCAGACGCCCAACGAGACGCTGACCAGGGCGGTCGGCTCCTGCCGCGACAGCGCGTGGCTGCTGGTCGAGGCGCTGCGCAGGCTCGGAATCGCGGCGCGGTTTGCGTCGGGGTACCTGGTCCAGCTCGCCGAGGACGAGCCGCCCGAGGACGGCACCGGGCTGCACGCCGATTTCACCGACCTGCACGCGTGGGCCGAGGCCTACATCCCCGGTGCCGGCTGGGTCGGCCTTGACCCGACGTCCGGGCTGATGGCCGGCGAAGGGCACATCCCGCTGGCGTGCACGGCCCTGCCGACGGCGGCGGCCCCGATCACGGGGCTGGTCGACGATGCGCAGACGACGTTTGAGTACTCCAACGTCGTGCGCCGGATTCGCGAGCCGCCGCGCACGACGCTGCCATACAGCGTCGAGCAGTGGCAGCGGATCGACGCGCTCGGACACGCCATCGACGACGACCTGCGCGAACACGACGTCCGACTGACGATGGGTGGCGAGCCGACGTTCGTGTCGATCGACGACATGGAGTCCGCCGAGTGGAACACCGAGGCACTCGGCGACGCCAAGCGCGAGCGTGCCGGTGAGCTGGCGCAGAGCCTTGCGAGCGCGTTCGCCCCCGGGGCGCTGATCCATCATGGCCAGGGCAAG
>JBEKRJ010000747.1:0-3652 GCA_049518835.1 Solirubrobacteraceae bacterium | reverse complement strand
TCGCCTGCGGGCCGCGCAGGCCGATGTCGGCGACGAGCAACTCGGCGCCAAGCGCCCGCGCGAGCACGCCGATCGCGGTATCGCCGCGCGCCGCCGCCGCGGCGACCTGAGCGCTCACCCGCGCCGGGAACAGGCTGACGTGCTGGGCGGCGACGCCGTGATCGGCCGCGAGCACGAGCACGCCGACGGACGGGAGCACGCTCGGCAGGCCTCCTGTGACGGCGGCCCAGCGCTCGAGCAGCGTCTCGAGCGCGCCGAGGCTCCCGGCCGGCTTGACGAGCTCGTCGGAGGCGTCCCGGACGCGCACCCCCGCGGCGCCGTCGCCCGGCACGATCGGCGCCGCGAGCGCCCGCCACCAGTCGGGCTGGGCGGCGCCCGCCGGCGCCGGCGACGGCGGGGGCGCCGATGATTCGTGCTGATCGAGGTCGGCCTCGGCGCCCCAGCGTTCGGCGAACACGTGGCCCGCGAGCGCGTGCCGGCGCCCCCAGCCGCTGGCCTCCAAGCCGGGTCGGCGTGTGCCGGCCGAGGACCTCGAGGCCGGGCTCGCGGTCGCAGCAGACGCAGACGCTCAGCGGGGCCTCGCGGATCCCCTCGAGCTTGAGCTCGAGGTAGTGGCCGGCGCGCTCGTCGAGGTGCTCGGCCTGGACGAGCCGCTCGCGCGCGACCAGTCCCTGCATCGCAGCCTTGGTCCGCTCGTCGCGGATCACGATGAACCGCCACGGCTGCATCAGGCCGACCGACGGCGCCTGGTGGGCGGCCTGCAGCAGTCGCGTCAGCAGCGCATCGTCGAGCGGCTCGGGACGGAAACGGCGGATGTCGCGCCGCTGCGCGATCGCGCGCCAGACGCCGGCGCGGGCGGCCTCGTCGAACCGGCCGGCCGCCGGATCGGCGGCGCGCTCGCGCGCGCGGGAGTCGTCGAACTCGGGCGGCAGCGGCGGGCGCTCGAGGCTCATCGGATGCACTCCGGGGGCAGCGGCGGGCGCTGGGGGCTCATCGCCCACCCGCGAGTGCGACGGCCACGACGAGCGTCGTCGTCTCGGTCAGCTCGAGCGCCGCTCCGAGCGTGTCGCCGGTGACGCCGCCCAGCCAGCGGCGATAGGCGCCCCCGAGCAACAGCGTCAGCGCGAGCGCGACCGCCGTCAAGACCGCGCCGTTGACGCCGGCGACCGCCACGGCGATCGCGAGCGCGAGCCCGCCGGCGACCGCGGCGCGCACGCCGCCGCCGCCGCTCGCCAGCGCGTCGCCGGTCCCGCCGTCGGCGCGGGCGTACGGGAGCGCCGCGGCGATTACCACCGGCACCGCCCGCGACAATGCGCCCGCCGCGACCGCGATGCGGACCGCGCGGCCGTCGCCGGCGCGCACCAGCGCCGCGAACGCAGCGACCTCGAGCGCCAGCGCCAGCGCGATCGCGGTCGCGCCGAATGCGCCGATCGTCGAGTCGCGCATGATCGCCAGCGCCTGCTCGCGGCCGTTGGCGCCGAGCGCGTCGGCGGTATCGGCCAGCGCGTCGAGGTGCAGCGCCCCGGTCACCAGCGTGCCGGCGCCGATCGCCACCACGGCGCCCAGCGGCGCCGACAGCGACGGCGCGGTCGCGGCGGCGATCGCGCCGACGAGCGCGCCGATCGCGGCGCCGACGAGCGGGAAGCTCGCGGCCGCCCGCCGCACGTCCTCGCCGTCGAGCGCGATCCGCCCGCCGAGTGGCAGCCGCGTCAGGAACGTGATCGCCGCCAGCAGCCCGCGCAGCTCGCTCATCGGGCCTCGAGCAGGCGGTCGACCGGCGCGAGCGCGAGCGCGCGCCCGGCGACCAGCAGGTAGGCGTGATCGGCGGCCGCGGCCCAGATCGCGTTGACCCGGCCGAGCAGGTCGCGATAGCGGCGCGCAAGCTCGTTGCCGGGCACGATCCCCTGGCCGACCTCGTTGCTGATCGCGATCGTCAGCCCGGGGCGGCGCGCGGCGGCGGCTGCGGCGGCGCCGGCGCGCGCCTCGACCGCGGCCGGCTCGCTGCCGGCGAGCAGGTTTGCGGTCCACAGCGTCAGGCAGTCGAGGATCAGCGCGTCGGCCGGCGCTGCGCGCGCGATCGCCGCCTCGAGCTCGAGCGGCTCCTCGATCGTCGTCCAGGTGTCGGGGCGCTCGCGCTGGTGGCGCGCGATCCGCTGCGCCATCTCGTCGTCGCCGGCCTGCGCGGTCGCGACCAGCGTCACCGGCGCGGCTTGCGCGGCGGCGAGTCGCACCGCGGTGTCGGACTTGCCGCTGCGCGCGCCACCGAGGAGCAGCACGAGCGTCATCGCGAGGCCTGACCGCGGCGCGGCAGCACGTACACGGCGCCCGCCTCGTGCAGGACGCGAACGTCGGCGCCATAGCAGCCGGCGATCGTCGCCTCGGTCAGCACCTGATCGGGGCTGCCGCCGGCGACGATCCGCCCGCGGTTCAGGAGCAGCAGGCGGTCGGCGTACTGGCCGGCGAGGCTGAGATCGTGCATCGCGCTGATCACCGCGAGGCCGTCCTGGCGTCGCAGCTCGTCGACGAGCTCGAGCGCCTCCTGCTGGCGGCCGAGGTCGAGCGCGCTGGTCGGCTCGTCGAGCAGCAGGATCGGCGCGGCTTGCGCGAGCGCGCGGGCGAGCACGACGCGCTGGCGCTCGCCGCCGCTCAGCGATCCCAGCGACCGCTGCACGAACGCGTCCAGCGCGAGGCGGTTGATCGCGCGCGCGGCGGCGACCCGGTCGGCGTGGCGCTCGCCGCCGAGGTAGGCGATGTGGGGCGTGCGGCCGAGCAGCACGTACTCGGCGACCGTCAGCGCCGGCGGCGTCTGCGGCAGCTGCGGGACCAGCGCGACGAGCCGCGCCCGCTCGCGGCGTCCCGTCAGCGACTCGCTGCGCCCTTGCAGGCGGATCGTCCCGGAGGCTGCGACGAGGCCGGCGAGCGCGCGCAGCAGCGTCGTCTTGCCGGCGCCGTTGGGGCCGATCACCGCCAGCCACTCGCCGGGCTCGACCGTCAACGCGAGGTCGTCCACGACCCGGCTGCCGCCGAGCGTCACCGACAGCTGACGGGCCTCGACGGCGGCGTTCACAGCCCCACCCAGCGGCTGCGGCGCAGCACGACCGCGAAGAACGGCGCGCCGAAGAACGCGGTCACGACCCCGAGCGGGAGCTCGGCGGGGGACAGCACGGTCCGCGCGAGCACGTCGGTGAGGACCAGGAAGCCGGCGCCGATCAGCAGCGACAGCGGCACGATCGCGCGATAGCTGGAGGACACCAGCAGGCGGATCGTGTGCGGGACGATGATCCCGACGAATCCGATCAGCCCGCTGACGGCGACCGCCGCGGCGGTCCCGACGGTCGCCGCGATCACGATCAGCAGCCGCGCGCGGCGGACGTTGATGCCGAGACTGGCGGCCTCCTCGTCGCCGACGCTGAACACGTCGAGGATCCGCCTGTGCGCGAGCAGCACCGCCGTGCTGATCGCGATGTACGGCGCCGCGAGCGCGACGTCGTGCCAGCTCGCGCTCGCGAGGCCGCCGAGGATCCACGCGTACACCTGCTGCAGCGTCTGCGACTGGCGCTGCTGCAAGAACGTCTGGATCGCGGTCATGAACGCCGCCACCGTCACCCCGGCCAGGATCAGCGCGCCGGTGCCGCCCTCGCGCGCGACCGAG
>JBEKRJ010000746.1:0-3148 GCA_049518835.1 Solirubrobacteraceae bacterium | reverse complement strand
TCGTCGCGATTCCGGATTACGTCAATCGGGCAGACGACAACTTCACGCTCAAGGGTGGCAGCGGCTGCGCGGGCTACGGCGCGACGCCAGATGTGACTACCCCGTGAAGAAGATCACTGCGTCGCGATTGCGATCGCCCGAGCGAGGTCGTCCGGCGTTCCGATGTCGAGCACCGGACGGGGAATAGTGTGTACGTGGACGCAGTGCCCCGTCGCAAGCGCCTGCGGGAACACGTCGTGACCGAAGTCGAGGAACGTGTCGCTTGGCAATGGGGCCAGCAACGATGACTCGATCACGTATAGACCGGCGTTGACGAGTCCGGGGCCCGTTCTCTCAGGGTCCTTTTCGGCAAACCCCGTGACCGAGCCGTCGGCATCGATCTCGACGACGCCCTTGCCACGAGTGTCGCGGTGCTCATAGACGCACAGCGTCGCCGCCGCTCCGGTCGTGCTGTGGGTCGCCAGCAGAGGTCCGAGTGGCTCGAAGATCAAGACGTCCCCGTACACGACGAGTAGTCTGTCGGCAGCTAGATGCGCGAGCGCATTGACGGCCGCGCCGGCGGTGCCCAGGAGCGTCGGCTCGACGAGCACCGTGACCTCCAAGGCCCCCTGGTAGTTCCGGATGTGCTCGGCGATCTGCTCGGCAAGGTGATGTGCATTGACGGCGACGCGGGTGACGCCCTCCCGAGCAAGGTGGTCGAACTGCAGATCGAGCAGGGGCCTGCCCGCGATCTCGATCAGGACCTTGGCGCGCTGGCGCCCGAGGTCTCCGAGCCGAGTGCCCTTTCCGGCCGCCAGGATCAACGCCGGCGGCAACTCGGCAGCGGCGGTCATCGGGCGTACGCGTGGTCATCCGGCACGTCTGCCGGGCCGGCGGCGAGGATCGCGGCCGCGGCGTCGGAGAGCGACTCAGCCGTCAGTCGATTCCTGCCCATGTCCGTCGTGAGTAGGATTGTGCGACAGCCGGCGGAGCTTCCCGCCTCCATATCCTCGTCGGTATCGCCGACCATCCAGGACCGTCGAAGATCGAGCCCCATCTCCGCAGCGGCCGATACGAGCAGGCCGGGACGTGGCTTGCGGCAGTCACACCGCGTGTCGAGGTCGTGCACGCAGTACTTGAAAGCCTCGACGTGGCAGCTGTGCTCGGCCAGCGCCTCCTGGATGCGACTCTCGATCGTGCTCAGGGTGGCGCAGCTGACGAGCCCGCGGCTCACCCCGCGCTGGTTTGACACCACGATCAGCGGCCTACCAGCGCGGGCAAGGCGCACCATGCCCTCAAGCGCTCCCGGTAGCCATCGGAAATCATTCGGGTCCCGGACGTAGTCATGCCGCGCAGCACGAACGTTGATGGTTCCATCGCGATCGAGGAATACAGCTGGACGCGCTTGCGCCATATTACGCGTAGGCCGGCCGTTCGCGCAGGAGCCGTTCCCGAAAGTACTCGACGAGGATGTGATTGAGAATCAGGTGAGCGTCCTCAATCACGCCGTAATCATCCGAATCGACGACGATCGCCGTGTCACACAGTTCGCTTGCCAGACCTCCCGAGAAGCCCAGCAGCCCAACCACCTGTGCGCATTGACCGCGCGCGTATTCGATTGCGCGCAAGACGTTCGGCGAGTTCCCCGAGCCCGAGATCACAACCAGAACGTCACCTGGGTGAATCAGGTTCATGAGCTGCTCAGCGAACACGCGCGTGTACCCGAGGTCGTTGGAGAGAGCGGTGAGAAGTGGAATGTTGTCGTTGAGGCTGATGATTCGGAACCGGCGCATGTTGGGACCAATGGTGTTCTTGCCGAGGTCCGCAGCCATGTGGCTTGCCGTCGATGCCGACCCTCCGTTGCCCAGCACGAATACTTGCTTGCCGTCCTGATAAGCGCGGTACAGACGGCTGCTGAATTCCTCGACCCGCTCAGGTGGGATTGTTTGAAGGGCCGCCTCGAGGCGATCCAGATAACCACGAATGTGGTCCCTCATGTCTGCTCCAGGAGAAGGATCTCGGTTCCACGCGAGGCGAACCGGAACGGAATCTCCCGCAAGTCGGCGAGTTCCTCACGTACGTTTACGTGTGCCGCGGGAGAGGCAAACACCAGCAGGAAGCCACCGCCGCCAGCGCCCAGGAGCTTGCCGCCCGTTGCGCCGGCGCGGCGGGCACGCTCCAACGCGTTCTCGATCTCTTCGGTGCCGGTCCCGGCGGCGGCGGCGCGCTTGAGCTCCCAGCCACGGCGCAGGATCTCCCCGACGCTTTCGACGTCCCCGTACTCGAGGCGCTCTCGCATCTCGTAGGCAAGTTCGCGCATGCTGATCATCGTGTCAAGGCCGGTGCCGCCGGCGACCGTCTTGCCCTGGTTTCGGAGAATCTCGTCGGAGCCGCGAGACTTGCCGGTGTAGAACAGCAGCAGATGCCCATGCAGTCGCTCCATCGTTCCTGCAGGCGTGATCAGCGGCGAGACGCGAACGCCGCCACCGCGCGGCATGAACTCGATCAGATTGCAGCCGCCAACCGCGGCAGCGTATTGGTCCTGTCGGCCGATCGGTTTGCCCAACACGTCGATCTCGATCTGCGCTGCTTCAGCCGCCAAGGCAAGGGCAGGCTTGGCGATACCTTGAAAGCCGTACAGGGCGTTGAGCAGCCCGACCGTCACGGCGCTGGAGGAACCCAGGCCCGTTCCCCGTGAGGGCACGTCGGCGAGCGTCAGCACGTCGATCCCGCGCGGTATCCCGGTGCGGCGCATCGCCTCACGAACTAACTCGTGTCGGATCTGGTTCACGTCACCGACGATCTCGGTTTCGGAGTAGCCGACGCGAACGTCGCCCTCAAATCGATGGCCGACGATCACGCGTATCCATTTGTCGATCGCCGTTGACACGACCGCGCCCCCATGCTCCTCGCAGAAGGCGGGGAGGTCAGTACCTCCGCCTGCGAAGCTCATTCGGAGCGGCGTGCGAGAGATGATCATGTGCTGAAACTGCCAGTGCGGCCTGACGCGCTGCGCCCTGGTTCCTGAGCAAAGCGGCGAGGATAGCCGACGGTCAGGGTTGGCGACTGTCGATGCGCTTGCCACGCTCGGCGAGCAACTCCCGGTAGAGAACGTCGATGTGTCTGATCGTGGCATCGAGCGTGAACTCTGCTCGCTGACGCCGCCGTC
>JBEKRJ010000745.1:0-3148 GCA_049518835.1 Solirubrobacteraceae bacterium | reverse complement strand
GTCGTCGTGAGCGTCGACGAGCTACGGATCAGCATCGAGCGCCACCTCGAGCAGGTCTCAAACGAGGCCGATCGGCTGCGCGCCGCGCTCGCCGCGTTGGGCCCAGACGACACGCCGCTGCCAGCGATCGACGCGATGCAGCGCTCGAGGGACTCGCGCCCGCAGCGCGCCCCCGCGCGTGGCGCGACGCAGTCCATCGTCCGCGAGGCGCGGGTCAACGGTCGGGCACCCAGCACTGTTGCCAGTGGCGCGACTGCGCTTCGGCGGTCCACGACCCGCACCGACCCCCTCAGTAGGTTCCCTTTTCGATCCAGACCGCGCGGCCGAGAACTCCGCGGCACGCGCGCGCCGCGGCGAGGAGACCGCGCCCACGCCGACGGGCGCTAACCGGGCGATGCAGGAGCTCCGCAGCGAGCTCGCCGCAGGATTACGCAACAGCCGCAGCGAGTGACACACCCCTGTCAGCGCTGGCGACGGCGGCCCGGTCGTCCCAGGAACACGATCGGGTAGATGTCCTGCAGCGGCCGCTTGCCCCACTCGCGGATTCGTCGATCACGCCGTCGGTGACGCGGCTGATCAGGTCGCGGCCGACGTTCACGCCGTAGATCTCCTCGAGGCGCGCCTCGATGTCGCGCGTGGAGAGCCCGCGGCTGTAAAGCGCGAGGATCTTGTGGTCAAACCCGACGAACCGCCGCTGGCGCTTGCGGACAATCTGGGGCTTGAAGCTGCCGTCACGGTCGCGTGGCGCGTCGATCGCGACCTTCCCGTGCTCGCAGATCAGCGTCTTCGGGGTCGTCCCATTGCGCTGGTTGGCGGCTGGTAGCCGACGTGGTCGGTCAGCTCGACCTCCATCGCGCGCTCCACCAGTCGCTTGGTCAGCTCGGCGAGCAGCCCGCCGGGCCCGGCGATCTCCTCCTCCGTCGAGGCGCCGGCGAGCAGCTCGTCGATCACCTCGTTGCTGATCCGCCGGTCGGACGGCACACCCAGGGCTTGACGGACCCGACGGCGGCCGGCAGCGCGGTCGACGGCGTCATCGACGAGCCCTGCCGGGACCGTCGGGGGGCCCGCGACAGGCGCGCCGCGCCGGGGTTGCCCAGCGCCTCGTTGCGCTCGCCCTACGGGCTCGCTGCACTCGACGCCGGGCAACCCCGGCGCGATCCCCAACCCGAGAGCCTCAAGCTCCGGGTCGCGCTCCAACACGCTCCTGCTCTTCTGACCTAGACCTCAACCAAGCGTAAGACTGGGTAGCTGGGCGTCGAAGGGTCAGAAGGCCTGGTATTCCGGGGGTTTGAGCGGCGAGCCTGGATGGCTCGTGTTGGTT
Source organism: Solirubrobacteraceae bacterium (assembly GCA_049518835.1). Lineage (GTDB taxonomy): Bacteria > Actinomycetota > Thermoleophilia > Solirubrobacterales > Solirubrobacteraceae > Palsa-465. Next base: position 1,827 of record JBEKRJ010000745.1, on the reverse strand, counting down.
TGAAGTGAAGGGGTGCTGGTGTTGGGTGTGTGGCCGCGCCTGCTATCGGGGTGGGTGGCGTCGGAGGCGGTCCAGTTGGATGGCGGTGTCGATCCATTGGTCGATGAGGTCGCGTAGCTTGTGGTAGTTGGCGATCTGGGTGGTGATCGTGGTGATGTGTTCGGGGCGGATGTTCTCGGTGCGGCTTTTGCCGTGGTGGCTGTAGCTGAGTTGGTGGTATGGGCCGTGGCGTTGGGGCGGGTCGGCTTTGCAGCGACAGCCGGGGGTGCGGCAGGTGTTGTACTGCTCAGACAGTGCTCCTGGTCGTAGGTCGCCGAGCGTGAGCAGGGCAGCTTTGATGTGTTGAATTTGGTCGGTCAGTTGGGCTTCGGTCGCCATTGGTTGTGCTCCTGGTGATGGGTGGCAAATGATTGACACCTACCCATAGCCATGCTAAGCTATGGGGTAGTATAGGTCACAAGGGAGGGTGAGATGAGCCAGAGCAAGGCGAAGCTGCAACGCCGCCTCGAACGCGAACAGTTGGCGATCGAGCGGCGCCTCGCAGCGGCAGTCGCCCCGAACCTGGCCGGTCCGCTGCTTCAGGCAGCTCCGATCCGCTATGAGTGGTCAGAGCGCGACCGGGGCGTCGTGCATGGCGGGCTCGGGATGATCGCCCGGCTCGTCGACGCGGTCGGCCTGGCGCCAGAGATCAACTCCTCAGTCGAGCTTTTGAAGGTTCACCGCCCCTACCACGAGTCAGACCACGTGCTCAACATCGCGTATAACGCGCTGTGCGGCGGGCAGCGCTTGGGGGACATCGAGACCCGCCGGACTGACGCGGTCCTCCTGGACGGGCTGGGGACGGCGTCGCTGCCCGATCCGACTACCGCCGGGGACTTCTGCCGCCGCTTTGACGAAGCGTCGATCATGGCGCTGGCGGAGGCGATCAACCGGGCACGGCTGAAGGTATGGTCACAGCAGCCCGCGTCGTTTCGCGCGCAGACCGCTCGGATCGATGCGGACGCCTCGATCATCAACACCGACGGGCAGTGCAAGCAGGGGATGGACATCGCCTACAACGGCATCTGGGGTTACTCGGCGCTGGTGGTGTCGCTCGCGAACACCGCCGAGCCGCTGTATCAGGCGCTGCACGGCGCTAACCGTCCCTCCCACGAAGGGGTCGTTCCTCTCTATGACCGATCGATCGAACTGTGCCGCCAGGCCGGGTTCACCGACGTCCTGCTCAGGGGCGACACCGACTTCTCGCTGACCACACAGTTTGACCGCTGGGACGCCGACGGGGTCCGCTTCGTGTTCGGCTACGACGCGAAGGCCAACCTCATCAAAGTCGCCGAGAACCAAGATGAGGATCTCTACCACGAGCTGGCGGCCAAGGCCGACCGCGAGCTCGCGACGCGCCCCCGGGCGCGCCCGACGAACGTCAAAGACGAGATTGTTCGCGAGCGCGGCTACAAGACGATCCGACCCAAGAAACAAGACGTCGTCGAGTTCTCCTACCGCCCTCGCGCTTGCAAGCAGGACTACCGTGTGGTCGCCGTGCGCAAGAACCTCTCGATCGAGCGGGGCGAGGATGTCCTGTTTGACGAACACCGCTTCTTTTTCTACATCACCAACGACTGGCGGCTCACCGCCGAGCAGGTGATCAACGAAGCCCACCGGCGCTGCAACCAAGAGAACCTCATCAGCAACCTCAAAAGCGGAGTCCGAGCCCTGCACGCACCGGTCAACACCCTCAACGCCAACTGCGCCTACATGACAATGACCTCACTAGCCTGGACTCTGAAGGCGTGGTGCGCGCTGATGTTACCCATCTCACCACGCTGGGAA
>JBEKRJ010000744.1:0-3155 GCA_049518835.1 Solirubrobacteraceae bacterium | reverse complement strand
CATGGCGGCGTCATCGAGAACGGTGATAGAGGTGACGGAGGACCGAACGTTTCTGCTCCGCTGCTACCCAAACCTTGTCGATGCCTTGGATCGCGATCGGCGCGTGCGGGTCGATCAGCCGCCGCGGCGGTCTCAAGGGTCGGCGTGCTGCGGCCGATAACACGCGGGCAACGCTCGTGCCTCAGGGTGTTCAGATCGCCCACGGGCGAAGCGATCCGCAGATGACCAACACACAGATCACGTGTCAGCCAACCTACGGTCCGCCGGGCGCGCGTGCGTCGTTCGCCGGGTGCTGAGCTGATCCGGGTCGGCGGGTGAGCGCGACCGAGGGGACCGCGATACCTGCGGATCTGCGGGTGTTGCTGGTCGAGGACGAGGAACGCGACGCGCGGCTGATCCTGCGAGAGCTTGCGAACACGGGATTCAGGGTGCAGGGTCGCCGGGTCGTCGATGCTGGTGGTTTGCGGGCCGCCGTTGGCGAGGGGTCATGGGATGTCGCGCTGTCCGAGTATGCGGTGCTCGGTTTCGGATTCGAGGAGGCCGTTGGGGATCCTCGCTGGCGCCAGTGTCGACGCTGCGCTGATCATCGTCTCGGGGGGATCGGCGAGCGGGCGCTCGCGGCCGCTGGCGGCTACGTCGGCAAGGGACGGCATCGAGACGACCTCGGCGCGGCGGTGCGGGGCAGCTTGGCCACGCACGCGGCGCGCCGCCCGCGGAAGGCCGAGCTTGCCAGGCTCGCGCAGGCGGACGGGGCTGTCGGTGCCGGCAGCGAGGCCGCGGCGCTTGACCAAGCGGGGTGGCGCGCGAGAGCGAAGCACGGCTGCAGGCGCTGCTTGATCGCGCCGATCGCGATCTCGACGAACGTTTCGTTTCGGTCAACCGTGTCGCGGCTGACCGGATCGGAGATACGGCCTGCGTGGAGAGTAAGGCTGGGCAGCGCCCGATACGCGACGGGATCGGCGCGGTCACGTTCGAGCTCACGGCTGGGCACCGAGACGGCAGCGACCACGACTAGCTCGTGACCAAGCACCCGGTCTGCAGCGCCGAGGGGACCGTCGTCGGCACGGGGAGATGCCACGGTGGACGCATCTGAGCTTCGCTGCGCCGAGGCGGCCGCTAGGCGGGCAGAGGAGCGTGCGCGCCAACTGCTGGAAGCCGCGCCCGACGCGATGATCGTCGCCGATCAGAGCGGCGTGATCCAAGCGGTCAACGCTCAGACCGAGCGTCTGCTCGGGTACACGCGCGGCGAGCTGCTGGGCGAGTCGATCGAGCTGCTGGTCCCCGACAGCGAGCGTGGCGGTCATGTCGCTCACCGCGCCCGGTTTGCGGCTGATCCGTCGCTGCGGCCGATGGGTGTCGAGCGTGACCTTTACGCCCGCCACAAGAACGGCCGTGAGATCCCGGTCGCGATCACGCTGAGCCCGGTCCAAACCGAGGACGGGCTGCTGGTCACCGCAGCAGTCCGGGATGTCAGCGAGCGTCGCCGCGCGCACGCGCGCCTGGAGGCGGCCGAGGAGCGCTTGCGGATGATGATCGATCACGCGCCGATCGGGATCGCGCTCGTCTCGCCCGACGGTCGCTGGCTGCGCGTGAACAAGGCGTTTTGCGAGATGACCGGCTACACCGAGCGCGAGCTTTTGGCGAGCACGTTTCAGCAGATCACCCACCCCGACGACCTCGACGCGCAACTCGAATACGTCCGCCGGATGCTCGCCGGCGAGATCGCAACCTACGAGCTGGAAAAGCGCCTGCTACGCGCCGACGGTCAGGTCCTCTGGATCCAGCTGTCAGCGTCGCTGCTACGCGACCGTGACGGGACGCCGCTGCACTTCGTGTCCCAAATGCAGGACATCGGGCAGCGAAAGCGCCACGAACGAGAGCTTCGCCACCTCGCAGAGCACGACGCGCTCACCGGCCTGGCGAACCGCCGCGTGCTGGGACGAGACATCACCCGCCAGCTGACTCACCAGGCGCGCTACGGCGGAGCGCTGGCGCTGCTGATCGTCGATCTGGACCACTTCAAGTACATCAACGACACGCTCGGGCATCGCGTCGGCGACCAGGTCATCCGCGCCGTCGCCGACGCGCTGCGCACGCGGCTGCGCGACAGCGACACCGTCGCGCGCCTCGGCGGCGACGAGTTCGCGATCCTGCTACCCCACACCAACCGTGACGCCGCCAAACAAGTCGCCCAAGAGCTCGTCGAGACGCTTTGCGAGCTGCAGATCACCACCCCCGGGCAACAGTTGCGGATCTCCGCGTCGATCGGGATCGTCGTCGTCGATGGCGACCAGCCTGTCGACGAGGACGACCTGTTTGTTGCCGCAAACCTCGCGATGTACGAAGCTAAAGACGCCGGCCGCGACCGCTACGCGGTCCACGACGCCACCTCCGCCAGCCAGACGCGCGCGAGCGCCCGGCTGAACTGGTCCTACCGCATCCGCCGGGCGCTACAGGACGACCTGTTCGTGCTCTACTACCAGCCGATCGTCGACCTCGCCGACCCCTCCGAGCGCCGCTACGAAGCGCTAATCAGGATGGTCGATGAGCCCGGCGAACCCGTCGAACCCGACACCTTCCTCTACATCGCCGACCGCTACGGGCTGATGCCCGCGATCGACCGCTGGGTGATCCACCGCGTCATCACCACACTCGCGTCGGGCCAACTACCCGCCGGCGCGACCGTCGCGCTGAACATCTCCCCACGCTCACTCACAGACTCCGGACTGCTGGACGAAATCGAGCGGCTGCTCGCCGACCACAACATCGACCCACAACGACTGATCTTCGAAGTCACCGAATCCGCCATGATCGCCCGCATGGAACAGGCGCAAAGCTTCGGCCGGCGCCTACAGCGACTCGGCTGCGGCTTCGCACTAGATGACTTCGGCACCGGCTTTGGCTCCTTCATCCACCTCAAACAGCTCCCCTACGGCTACATCAAAATCGACGGCGAGTTCGTCCGCGCAATGGCCCACAACAACAACGACCGCCTGCTCGTCGAAGCGCTCGTCGTCCTCGCCCAAGGAATGGGCAAGAAAACCGTCGCCGAATTCGTCGGCGACGAGCAAACCGTCGCGCTCCTACGCCAACTCGGAGTCGACTACGCCCAGGGCTACCACCTCGGCCGCCCCACCCCACCCGACCAACTACAC
>JBEKRJ010000743.1:0-3161 GCA_049518835.1 Solirubrobacteraceae bacterium | reverse complement strand
ATCTCGCACCTGCTCGATCACGCCGAGGACCCGGCAGAGACGCTCGACTACGCCTACGAGCGCCAGCTCGAGGACCTGCAGAACGTCAAGAAGGGGATTGCGGATGTGGTCACCGCGAAGAAGCGGCTGCAGCTCCAGGAGGAGAACCTTCGCCAGCAGGGCGACAAGCTCGACGGTCAGGCGCGGGAAGCGATGTCCGCCGGGCGGGAAGACCTTGCGCGCGCGGCGCTCGAGCGCAAGCAGTTGATCGTTGAGGAGACAGGGTCGCTAGATCAGCAGGTCTCAGAGCTCGAATCACAGCAGGAGAAGCTGACCGCGGCCGAACAGCAGCTCCGAACCAAGATTGAGCAGTTCCGCTCCAAGAAGGAAGTCATCAAGGCCCAGTACTCGGCGGCCGAGGCGCAGGTGCACATTTCCGAGGCGGCTACCGGCGTGGGGGGCGAGATGGCCGACGTCGGCGCGGCGATGCAACGGGCGATCGACAAGACCGACCAGATGCAGGCGCGCGCGTCCGCAGTCGAGGAGCTGCAGGCAGCCGGTACGTTCGAGGACTTGACTGCGCTAGGTCCGGCGCAGGACGACGTCGACCGCCAGCTCGATGAGCTCGACGCCAAGGGTGCTGTCGATGACCAGCTCGCCAAGCTCAAGGCCGAAGTCGGACCCAGCGCCCAGCAGGCCGCCCTCCCGGCCGGAGAGCCCGCTACCGGAGGAGCGCCAGAGGCGGCTCAGAGCAAGCCCGGCACCTAGCGACGCGACGAAGCCGGTCGAGTCACCCAACCGCGTCCGCTGTCCGTTCGACATCAGCAACGGCGAGCTGCATCGATGCTCTCGATCGCGATCACGCATGGGTGAGGTCGAGCCGCCGCCTGGGGCGAAGATGCAGCCCATCCCCACGCCGATGATGAGCAGTCCCGGCAGTGCCCACCGGCGAATGCCGAACCTCAGTGACGCCGCAGCCCCCGCTCATGCCGAACTCAAGTGACGCTCTACAGACCGGCGTGCTCGTCGTCACCTCGACCACCGTAACTCGCCGATCGGCCCGTGGCGACGTGTTGTTCGCTGAAGGGTGGGGAATGAGACGAGCTCGCCGCCGGCGCCGGACGCTTTCAGCACACGCCCCTGGGCGTCCGGTAGTCCATGCGCATCCGCGACAAGCCCTGCCATCCGCGCAACGCAGGTCTGAGCATCCCGTTCGTAAGACGCGCGTCGCGCACAGGAAGCAGGTGTTGGGACCGGCGATTCTGAGTGGCAAGCCGCTCGCGGGGCGGGGCTTCAAGCCCCGGTCACACACGTTGCTCGGTGGAAGACCGTGACTGCTTCGCGGGCGTATTGGTCGATGTCGAACGCTGGGTCGGCCAGCCGGCCGGGCGCCGCGTCGATGACCGCCCGGATCGCGATCGCCATCGAATTCGGATCAAAGTCAGCGCGGAAATCGCCGGCGGCCTGGAAGCGCGTGAGCAGTTCGGCGAGGATGTGGATGGCGTTCGCGTAGCCAACGTCGGCGACCGTCTCGAGCGCAGCCTCAACGATCTGCGCCCGCCTGGCGGTATTCACGAACGAGCGGTTGTCGTCCGTGTCTTTTGACCTCTCGCGCTCGGTCTCGCGGCCGCGCTGCCGGCCTTCGACCTGCTCGCTTGGGGTGTTGTGGCCGCGATGTTCGACCGCGAACGGCTCGTGACCGGCAGACATGGATGATCGACGCCGGCACCGGCATCAGTCGCCGGGCACCCAGAGAAAGCGCCCTTTCAGAACAACAGGAGATCAACGATGGCGGCAACGCTGAAGCTGACGCACAGAGCAATCGGAGTGGAGGTCCGTCGCGGCACGTACGACGTCGTGCTCGACGGCGAGCGTGTCGGAGCAGTCGAATTGAACGACCCGATCGAGATACCAGTCGAACCCGGACGCCACACCCTGCAAGTCCGCAAGGGCCGAAACTCCAGCCGAACCAAGACCTTCGACGCCGCCGAGGGCGAAACCGTCGCCTTCCGATGCAGCGGAAAGAGCATCTTGCCGATCTTTCTCCTGTCCTTCGTCGTTCCCAGCCTGGCACTCTCGCTCCATCGCGAGTAGGCGCGACTCCCGAGTCAGAGCGCCATCGGAACGCCCTGAGATGCTGGTTACGAATCGTGGGTCTAGTAGGAGCCACCGCGTGTGGCGCCGGCGCATGCCGTTCCCAAGACCAAAGCGAGACCGTTCCGGTTGACGTCCACCGCCCTGCTCCTCGCCAGATCCGGGTCCCGCGCTCGGGGTTCGCAAGTGGTTGGTTGGCGGACGCCGAGGTCGTTGGTCTCGGTAGGGTGCGAAAGCACGCGCCCACCCCAAACACACCAGCTAACTGGGGAATGGCGTGAGACTTGATGGCCGGTTCGCCACCGCGTTCGAGCTCAGCGACCAGCATTCGGTGAGAGCGATCGGGCGAGCGTCCAACTTCGTGCTCTACCACCTGGTCCGCACGGCCACCGGAGCCCCCTGAGTGGCAGGCCTGCGAACTCACGGTAGCTCGATCACCCGCCCGCACCGGCTGGCGTCGACCTGTGCTCGACGTCATCGAGCGGATCGATCCGAGCACTCTCAGGCCGGCGCCGCCAGCAGGGCAAATGCTCGTGATCAGTCACCGCGGGTGGTCGCGAGCCACGATTGAAGGTCAGCGATCAGCCGAGAACGAGGTTGACCAACTGGCCGACATCGCTGGGGTCGAAGGGGTGGCCGGTCATGAGGCGTCGATAGAAGATGGCCCCCAAGAGCGTCGTGGTGGCCAGCTCGGGATCGATTGCAGCGCTGATCTCGCCGTGCTGAATGCCGCGCGTGATCAGGTCGATCAGCGCCTGGCGTCGCTCCGCGGAATAGCGATGATGAAACGCACGTACGCGTTCGTCGCGTTCAGCGCCCTCGATCAGCGCGGGGATGCATCGCGAGAAGGTTGAGTCGACGACCACCTGGGCGACGTGGCGCAGGAGCAATGCCACGGACTCCCGCACTGACAGCGTCCCGAGGTCCGGGACCATCTGCTCGTGGAAGGTCTCCAGCGCGTCGGCGATCAGCGCCAGCTTGTCGGGCCAGTGGCGGTAGATCGTGGATTTCCCGACACGGGCGCGCCCGGCGATCGATTCGATCGTGACCCCGCCGTAGCCAACCGCGGCGAGCTCCTCGACGGCGGC
>JBEKRJ010000742.1:0-3162 GCA_049518835.1 Solirubrobacteraceae bacterium | reverse complement strand
GAAGTGACGCGCTCGAAGGTCCGCCGTGAGCGTATGGGGCACATCGATCTGGCCGCGCCCGTGTCGCACATCTGGTTCTTCAAGGGCGTCCCGAGCCGGATCGGCTACCTGCTCGACATGGCTCCGAAGGAGCTCGAGAAGGTCCTCTACTTCGCCGCCTCGATGGTGACGTGGATCGACGACGAGGCGCGCGGGCGCGACGTCGAGTCGCTCGAGGGCGAGGTGATCAAAGTGCTGGACTCCTACGCCGCCGAGAAGGAGGAGCGGATCCTCGAGCTGCGAGAGTCACTCGCGCGGCGTGAGGCATTCCTGGAGTCCGGCCGCACCGGCCGTGACTTCTCCGACGAGGATCACCTGTGGGCCGAGACGCTCGACGTCACGGTCACCAAGCTCTCCGACGAGGAGCGCGAGCGGATGCTCAAGGACCTGCGCAAGAGCTTCCAGGCCGACATCGACGACACCGAGGCCTACATCGAGGACGCGGCCGAGCGCATGCGCCAGGTGTGGGAGCTGTTCAAGACGATGAAGCCGAAGGACGTGATCAACGACGAGACCACGTTCCGCGAGCTCAAGGACCGGTTCGGGTCCCCGTACGGCTTCGGCGAGTACTTCCGCGGTGGGATGGGCGCCGAGGCGGTGCGCGATCTGCTCCAGCAGGTCGACCTCGAGGCGGAGTCCGACGACCTGCAGGACCAGGTCAAGACCGCCAAGGGCCAGAAGCAGGCGCGCGCGGTCAAGCGGCTGAAGGTCGTGTCGGCGTTCATCAACTCCGGCAACAAGCCGGAGATGATGATCCTCGAGGCGGTGCCGGTGATCCCGCCTGAGTTGCGCCCGATGGTGCAGCTCGACGGCGGCCGGTTTGCCACTTCGGACCTCAACGACCTCTACCGCCGTGTGATCAACCGCAACAACCGCCTTAAGCGGCTGCTCGACCTCGGCGCGCCGGAGATCATCGTCAATAACGAGAAGCGGATGCTGCAGGAGGCCGTCGACGCGCTGTTTGACAACGGCCGGCGCGGCCGTCCGGTGACCGGGCCGGGCAACCGGCCGTTGAAGTCACTGTCGGACATGCTCAAGGGCAAGCAGGGCCGCTTCCGCCAGAACCTGCTCGGCAAGCGCGTCGACTACTCGGGCCGGTCGGTGATCGTCTCCGGACCGTCGCTGCGGCTGCATCAGTGCGGGCTGCCGAAGCTGATGGCGCTCGAGCTGTTCAAGCCGTTCATCATGGCGCGGCTGGTCGAGCGCAAGTCCGCCCAGAACATCAAGGCGGCCAAGAAGATGGTCGACTCGATGATCCCCGAGGTATGGGACGTGCTCGAGGAAGTGATCCGCGAGCATCCGGTGCTACTCAACCGAGCGCCGACGCTGCACCGCCTGGGGATCCAGGCGTTCGAGCCGGTGCTGGTCGAGGGCAAGGCGATCCAGGTTCATCCGCTCGTCTGCCATGCCTTCAACGCCGACTTCGACGGCGACCAGATGGCCGTGCACCTGCCGCTGTCGGCCGAGGCGCAGGCCGAGGCGCGGATCCTGATGCTGTCGGCCAACAACATCCTCTCGCCGGCGCACGGCTCGCCGTTGGCGACGCCGACCCAGGACATGGTGCTCGGCGCCTACTACCTGACGTACGGCCCGGACACGGCGGAGCTCGAGCGGATCGCCGCCGAGCTCGAGCAGATGGACCCGACCACCAACCTCAAGCGCCCGCACGTGTTCCGCACCGCGCAGGAGGCCGAATGGTCATATGAGCACGGCGTCGTCAAGCTGCACGATCTGACCGAGTACCGGCCGCTCGGGCGCGAAGGCGGTCACGTGCTCACGACCATCGGCCGGATCCTGTGGAACGACAAGATCGAGCGCGCGCTGTCGGAGGCGCTCGGCGATGCGTTTGATCCGGCCACGTACGAGTTCGTCAACCGCTCGATGAAGAAGCGCGACACGACCAAGCTGGTCGACAATCTCGTGCAGGCGTATGGTGCGGCGACGATCTCGCAGGTGCTGGACGCGTTCAAGGACGTCGGCTTTCACTACGCCACGCAGGCGGGAGTCACGATCTCCAAGAACGACGTCCAGACGCCGCCGACGAAGGGTGCGATCCTCGCGAAGTACGAGGACCAGCTGGCGACGATCGAGGCGCAGTACGACGAGGGTGAGATCAACCAGGAGGAGCGCCACGAGGCGGTCACGAAGCTGTGGGACCGCGCCACCAACGAGGTGGGGCAGGCGCTCAACGACCATCTGGACGAACTCAACCCGATCTTCATGATGGCCAACTCCGGCGCGCGCGGGTCGTTCTCGCAGATCCGGCAGCTCGCCGGGATGCGCGGGCTGATGGCCAACCCGAAGGGAGAGATCATCGAGCGCCCGATCAAGGCCAACTTCATGGAGGGCCTGACCGTGCTCGAGTACTTCATCTCGACGCACGGCGCCCGCAAGGGCCTCGCGGACACCGCCTTGCGGACGGCCGACTCGGGCTACCTGACCAGGCGGCTGGTCGACGTCGCCCAGGACGTGATCATCCGGATCGAGGACTGCGGTACGCGGGAGTTCATCGAGATGCCGGTGTCCAAGCTGGAGGCCGACTCCGAGCGGCGCCGGCTGCGCCCGACCGGCGAGCCCAACGACAACCTGATCGGCCGCATCGCGGCCGACGACATCCGTACCAAGCGCGGTCGTGTGATCGCCGAGAAGGGCTCTGAGATCGACCGCGCGGAGCTCGCCGATCTGTTCGAGTCGTGGGCCGACGAGACCGAGCGCAGCGAGGTCATCACCGTGCCGGTGCGGTCGGTGCTCAAGTGCGAAGCGTCCACCGGCGTCTGTCAGAGCTGCTATGGACGGTCGCTGGCGACCGGCAAGCTGGCGCAGATCGGCGATGCGGTTGGGATCATCGCCGCGCAGTCGATCGGAGAGCCCGGCACGCAGCTGACGATGCGGACCTTCCACACGGGCGGCGTCGCCGGCGCGGACATCACGCACGGCCTCCCGCGCGTCGTTGAGCTGTTCGAGGCCCGCAAGCCAAAGGGCCTGGCGAAGATCGCCGAGGTCGGCGGCACGATCTCGATCGAAGAGTCCGACAAGGCGCTGACGGTCGTGATCACCGATGACACGGGCGAGGAGCATCGCCACACGTTCCCGCGCCGCACGCGCCTATTCGTGTCCTCGGGC
>JBEKRJ010000741.1:0-3163 GCA_049518835.1 Solirubrobacteraceae bacterium | reverse complement strand
TGCCTGCCGCGTCGTCGTCGACGGGAATCCGCGGGATCTTGACGATGCCTGACTCGATCGCGTCCGTCAGCGAGAAGTCGCTCACGACCCACGGGAAGATGAAGCCTTCGTTGTAGCCCGACCCCTTCAGGTAGTAGGGCGTGGCTGACAGGTCGTAGATAGTCTTGATCCCGGCCTTGCGCCGGAGATCTAACAGGCCGCGGAACCAGACGCGAGCGTCCCGGTTCCGCTCTCGATCCTCCTTCTCGGCCTCGGGGTCGTCGTCGAGCAGCTTGTCCTGATAGCAGTGGTGCGCCTCGTCGTTGAGCACCACGATCTCGCTCTTGGCCGAACCCAAACCTCGCAGGATCCGCGCCGCGACCATCTCCGGTGTCTCCTGAAACGCGTCCGCCTCCTCGGGACGGTCGCCACGAAGAAGCTTCCGCGTGTTGCTCGCGACACCCTGTATTTCCTTCGCGTCTCGCGGGAGGAACGTGTGGTAGTTCACGATCTGCACCTGCGCCTGGAGCAGCGCATCCCAGAGGTCCGGCGGCACGAGGTCACGGTCGCGGTAGTAGCTTTCCGCACGCTCGGGGTGGAGCACACCGAGCCGATCACGAATCGTGATCCCGGGCGTCACGACCAAGAACTGTTTGGCAAACCGCCCATCGCGCGGCGCGAACACCTTGTTGATCGTCTGCCACGCGATCAACATCGCCATCACGACCGTCTTCCCGCTTCCGGTTGCCATCTTCAGTCCGATTCGCGGCAACCCATCGTTGTGAAGTGCGTTCTCGGGCTCCAAACGCCGGCGATAGTCGGCCGTCCCATGACGCCCAGCGACCTCGGCCAGGAAGATCGCGGTCTCGGCCGCCTCGCGCTGGCAGAAGAACACCGGATCGTCGCGATCGGGCGGCTCGGCCGACCAATGCGCCAGCAGCTTGCGTGAGTACGGCGTCACGCCGTTCCAGTTGTTCGCACGCCAACGCTCGACCTCACGCCGGATGTCGTTGATCAGCGTGTTCTCCTCACGACGCTCGCCCGTGACATCAAAGTCCAGAACCTGCTGCTCCCCCTGCTTTCCCTTCCGACTCTGCGGAACCGGGATGAAGGACTCGCTCGGGCGACGCCCCTTGAGCACCGTTCCGGTCGGGCCAGTCGGCCCAATTTCGAAGTGCGACTCGGGAGGGTCGAAAGGCGAGTTCAGGATCGGGTTGATCAGGTCCGGTTGGGCCATCGGCGCCCCCGGACGCTATCGAGACTGCGGGAACTCCGGCAAGCGCTGGCCGGTCGTGATGCGGACCGCACGTGAACATCGAGCATGCGACCCGCCCGCATCGACGTCGTTGGGATCGCTCGGGCTCGCCGGCTCAATCTCGCTACGCGCCGAAGTAGGTCCTAAGCGGATCGCAACTCCGGGCGAACGTGTTTGCGAGCGCCAGCGGGACCGGGCTCGTGTAGTCGAAGCTGTCGCGTGCGGCGTCAAAGTCCGCATACCGCAACTGGTGCGTGTAGTCGTAGTGCGGGAGGAGAATCGGTCGCCTCTGTTCATTGAAGAGGGCAGCCTCGACGCTGACTCGACCGGCTCCGGACGTCACCTGATGGGTCGATCGCGCGGCTTCGCAGAGGTCGTTGTCGGAGGACAGGATCACTGCGACGTCCGTCCAGCCTCGTGCAGCCAAGTCGACGACATCAAGACCAATCGCGAGATCGATTCCTTTCTCGCGGGCGCGTTGGTACGGGGTCACTGCGACCTGCAGCTGCTGCCCCTGGTTCTGCCGGGGATCGGGAAGGAGGCTGGGATCAAATCCCCCACTCCCACCTGGAGGAGGCTCGCCATGACGCGGAACGCGAGCGCTCGGCAGCAGATCGTCTTCGAACGCTGATTCGAGCCGGGAGCCTGGCTGGACTCAGTGCGCAAGACCTCGCCACCGCGTCTGGCCTCTCGAGGCCTGGCATCTATGAGGTCCTTAAGGGCAGCGCCTCGGGCCCGGTATCTGGCCTCGACGACATCGTGCTGGCCGCTTTGGTGGCTCGCGGAGGCGCGACGAGAGCGCAGCTTGGCGAGTCGCTTCGTGTTCGTGCTCAGGATCTGAACCAGGCGATCGATCAGCTCATCCAGCGAGGTGCTGTCTTGCCGGCCGCCGCAGGCTACGGCGGCCAGCCACTAGATGAGATCCTCCTCGTCGGCAGCCGCGGCGAAAGTCTGGTTTCCAACGAACTTCGGCGCGCATTGTCTCGTCGGCCCGACCGGTGGATTGCATACCTCGCGGTCGCGGCTGAGGAGAGCGAGACGCTTCACGCCCTTGCACGGAAGCGATTTGGCGAGACCAGGGCCGCGCTACTTCCAGAGACGGTTCGGTCCGATATGTCGGACCCGGAGCTTGCGCTAGTGCTCGACGCCGCGAGCGTGCTCGACCTGTTCAATCGTGCGTCGGATGCCTGGCACGAATTGCGCGCCCAGGCCAAACTTGAGCCGACACCGGTGAACATCGTGGCGTTCTCCGCTCCACGACCCCGCTCGGAGGTGCTGGAGGCATTCGCGCACGGGATCGTTAGCTCGTGTCCCAGCTCCGAGAAGGAGGTCACGCGCGCCTTGCAGGACGCTGCACCGAGCGATGATAAGTTCGAACTCTGCACGCGCGCTCTCAGGGAAGCTGCGTGGGCACTCCGGCGGTGTGTCGGCCAGAAGAAGCGGCCCCCAGCCCTCACCGACGGTGAAGCTGCGTTCAGTGAACTCCAGCCGGTGGCCGGGCTAGCCCTGGACGGGGACCGCGAGAAGGCCCGCCGCTCCCTGCTGCTTGCGCTAGAGCGAGCCACCGACACGTTCGGGCCCATACTGGCGGGTCGAATCTCGTCGGGAGGAATCGCCGATCATGTGCGCCCTACGAGATTCGACCTGATCGACATCGCACGGCGGTCAGGTGAAACGATCGGCTTCGCGAGCATCGGCAGCAAATCGGAGGTCGCGCCGGCGAGTTCGCTCAGATACGTCGCTTCGGCGAGCGCGCCCCCTGGCAGGGATTGAGCGGCCCCGACCAGATATTGCAGCCGCGAGTCGCGAGTGGCATCGTGCGGGCGTGTCGCTGAAAGGGAACGCGCAGCGCTTGGCCGAGCTGTACGAGGATGCTGTGCACGTCACCGAGGCGGGCAACGCGGAGGGGATCATGCGTCACGGCCTCCT
>JBEKRJ010000740.1:0-3165 GCA_049518835.1 Solirubrobacteraceae bacterium | reverse complement strand
TGCGAGGCTTGGGTCCGATCGATCTTCCCGTCTCCCAGGCGCAGGCAAGACAGCTGTGCCTGCTGGGCCGGCCGGCTCGGTACGGTCGAGGAGAGCAGACTCTCATGGACCGGAGGGTTCGAGACACGTGGGAGATCCCCAGGAGCCGGGTCAAGATCGATAAGCGCCACTGGGACAAGACACTCGTGCCTGTCCTTGAACGTCTCGGCCGCGACCTTGGCCTTCCTTCCGGCCGCACACTGAAGGCAGAGCTGCAGTCGATGCTGGTCTATGCGCATGGGCAGTTCTTCGTCGAGCACCAGGACTCCGAGAAGGACGATGCGATGGTTGGATCGCTTGTGGTGAGCTTGCCGTCGACCTTCAAGGGCGGGGCCCTCCAGGTCCGGCATGGCGGCAAGACCGCAACGTATCGGGGATCCAAGAAGGCCCTATCCTTCGTCGCTTTTTACAGCGACTGCCGTCACGAGGTCAAGCCGGTCAGGTCTGGCTACCGGGTCGTGCTCACATACAACCTCCTCGTAGGCCACGAGGCGGCCGGGTCGATCGACGATCTTGATCCCGAGGTTGTCGGCGGCCTGGCGCGCTGCGTCGACGAGCACTTCGCCTCCAGTGGCTGCCCGGACCGCCTGGTCTACCTGCTCGACCACGAGTACACGCCACGCGGTCTGGACCGGTCCCGCCTCAAAGGGGCCGACGCTCCGCGCGTGACGTTGCTGGAGGCGGCTGGCGAGCGCGTCGGCTGCGACGTTGTGCTTGCGCTGGCGGACGTCCATGAGACGTGGACCGCCTACAACTCAGACGAACGGAACAGCTGGTATGAGCAATCGCGCTACCGCGACGACTGGGACGACCATGATGATGACGACGACGACGACTCCCTCGAGGGGGACGAGACGGGCGACTATGACCTCCAGGACCTGATCGAGTCCCAGGTTACGCTCGACAGCTGGATCGACCCCCGAGACGGCCGTCTGGAGAAGTTGAGCCTTTCGATCGGCACCGACGAGGTCTGTGCCAGCACCCCGTCGGACGATCTGGAGCCCTACACCTCGGAGTACGAAGGTTACATGGGCAATTGGGGTAACACGCTCGACCGCTGGTATCACCGTGGGGCTGTGGTCATATGGCAGCGGAGCCGAGCATTCGCTGTGCATGCCGAGGCATCTCCGCCCTGGGCGCTGGACGAGCTGACGGCCCGCGCGAGGAACGGCGACCTGGCGTCGGTCCTGGAGGCAGCCGCCACCCTGGCCCCGTTCTGGGACCGGGCGGCGCCTCAGGTAGCGGCGAAGGACTTCTTCACCAACGCGTTGCGCACGGCTCGCCTGGTCGACGAACCGGCCGTGGCGGCGATGCTGCTGGCGCCGTTTCGCCAGGAACTGCTCGCTCCCAGCCATGCAAAGGCACTGAGTGCCCTGGTCGCGTCCTATGGCGAGCCGTGGGCGGCACAGCTCATCGCGGCATGGGCCGCCAACCGGCGCTCCTACCACCCCGAGGGCGCGAGCCCAGAGGCGTGGATGGCCTCGTTGCAATCTCTCTGCCTCGCGTTGCGAGAGAGTGGAGACGCCGGCGCGGCGGCGGCGCGGCTGTTGTTGCGAGCGTCCTGGAGTTGGCTGAGACACGAGATCGACCGGGACCTCGAGCTGCCGGCGCCAAGCCGTCGGGAGCAGCGACTGACGGAGCTGGGACCTCCGGTCGGAGCGATGCTGCAGGGCGCCTCATTCGTCGACGCGACCGACTTGCGCGACGAGGCCGTCGGGATCCTCTGCCGTGGCGCCGACCTGCTTGCTTGCGCGATCGCGGCCCTCCGAGCCACACCCGCCTCGCGATGGAGGGCGGCGGGTCTCGACGCCGTCGCGACCCACTGCTCCGCAGTCCTCGCAGCCCGTCTCGCACGCCCCGTGCGGGCCGGCGATGACTGGTCGATCGAGCTTGCCAGCGAGTGTACGTGCGAGTTGTGCAGTCAGTTGGATGCATTCCTCGCAAACCCGACCGAGACCAGGCTGCAGTGGCCGCTCGCAAAAGAGCGCCGACGCCACGTGCACAGCCGGATCGATGCCGCCGAGTTCCCGGTGCGTCACCAGACCCGACGGGTCGGGCGACCGTTCACCCTGGTGCTGACCAAGACCGACGCGCTGTTCGAACGCGAAACGCAACAGCGGCGCCGACACGAGGAAGACCTCGCCTGGCTCGAAGGCAACCGCCCCAACTGCGCCAACCGCCGCACAGGCTCAAGCTAGTGGCACATCCTGCAAGGATGCAGTACTAGGGTATTGGCCTACCGCCAGCGCGAGGCTTCAAGCGCCCGTCGATCCGTGCAGCTCCGGTTCAGTCAACGCCGGCGTCTCAGCACCGCCGGCGAGGGCCCGCTCCACCTCGCTCCAGCGCTCCACCGAGACGATCACGGCGCGCAAGCGGTTGCGCTGGGTGAGCACGAGCTTCTCGATCTGGCCGCCCTCGAGGTCGGCGAGCAGGGAGCCAAAGTCCCGCATCGCTTCCCTGACGGTGCGTAGCTCATCGGAGCGAATTCGGATCGAAGGTGGGTCGGCAGCGATAGCGCAGCAGAAAATAGGCCTCGAAGCGGACGGATCGCGGCGGGATGTCGACAGGTCGTCGGTATTCCGTCCGACGCGCCTGTCACTGTGCGCACCATGGCGCACGAGGCAACCGAGCCGAACCCCGCACGGTTCAAGCCGTTCACCTATCTTGCGACCCAGAACGCCGGCCTGTACCGGCGCGTAATGCTCGCGTTCATGGCGGCGAAACGCAGGTTCGTCGTGCATCTTCGCGTCGAGGACGTAGTCGCGGAGCTCGGCGCTGACGCGTCCGCGGAGCCCAAGGCGGTCACGGAAGCGCTCGCGCAGCTCGTGGAGTGGGGCAACCTGCGCGCGGATCCCGACACGAGTCGCGTGACGAGCGTCGAGGACTTCCACCGTGCGCGCTTCCTCTATCAGCTCACCCATGCCGGCGAGGCAGCGGAGCGCTCGCTCGCCGTGTTCGATCAGCAGCTGGGCCGGCGCGGAGCGCTGCAGGCGGTCGCGCTGGAGGACATCGCCACCGGGCTACGCGCGCTCCGCGAGCTTACGCAGGACGCGGCGCCGGACGTCGGTCGCACCGGGCTGCTGCTGCGCGACCTCGTACGACGCTGCGCCGATCTGGCCGATAACG
>JBEKRJ010000739.1:0-3169 GCA_049518835.1 Solirubrobacteraceae bacterium | reverse complement strand
GGCTTTGCTGCGATCGAGGTTGGCGGTCGGGTAGCTCACGAAGATGTTCGTAGGCAGGACGGTTGCTCCCTTGTAGGTTTGATCCGGTGGCTGGATACTTGCAAAAAACCAGTGAGCTTGTCAATAGCAAGCACCGGGAGGCTGGAATTCCCCCGACGCGCCACTAAGACTAAGCTCAAGGCTGTGACCGCGCTGATCGCGACAGCCGCCGAGCGCTACGCGGCCGAGCACACGACCCCGTTCGCTGGCGCGGTGGCGCACGCGGCGGGGTGGACCGAGGCCAACACGGAGTGGCCGGGAATGATGGCCGGGCTGGCGGAGGCCCGCTTGCTGGAGGCGCTGATCGTGATCGGCGGGGCGCGGCGGGTGCTGGAGGTCGGTGCGTTCACCGGCGTCGGCGCGCTGGCGATGGCCGCGGCGCTGCCCGACGGCGGGCGCATCACGACGCTCGAGGTCGATCCCGACCACGCCGCGATCGCACGCCGCCACTTCGACGCCAGCCCGTACAGCGATCGCATCGAGCTGATCGTCGGTGACGCGCTCCAGACGCTGGCGCGGCTGGAAGGGCCGTTCGACGTCGTCTGGATCGACGCCTGGAAGGCGGACTATCCCGCCTACTACGACGCGGTGCTGGAGAAACTGGCGGCCCGAGGCGTGATCGTCGCCGACAACCTGTTTCGTGACGGCGCCGCGCTCAGCGCCGACCGGGTCGATCCCGGCACTGTCGGGATCCGCGAGTTCGCGCGCCGGGTGCAGGCCGACGAGCGGACCGACAACGTGCTGCTGACGATCGGCGACGGTGTCATGCTTGCTTGGCGGCGACCAGCCGGACAGTAGGCGCTCGGTCGCCCCGCGCGATGAGCCGATAGTGGGCTCGCCGACCCGCTTCGCCGGATCCGCACCGCATTCGGTCATCGTGTCGCACCTCCGGCGCCGGACCGGCAGGTGCCAATCGGCCGCTCGAGATCGTTGGACCGCGGCCACCCCATCGGCGCCGCCCGAACGGACGTCCCCTGCTCTTCCTCCGCATCCCGTCAAGCGTGGCGGAAGCGATCTTTCCGCATCGACGGTCGCGCAGTCATTGAGCTACTCAATCCTCGTCGCCGCGTTGCGTTCGCACCTCATGCTTAGGCTTAGGAGAAAGCATGAGGTCCCCCACCGCTCCGCGGACGCATCCTCGCCGTTGCAAGCGAACGTCCGGCTCTCAAGTGAAAGGGGAAGTCCGGAGCGCGAAAGCAGGAGGATCTGAAGCTTCAGCCGCTGGCCGGTGGCCACAACGCGAACGTCTGACGATTCCGTTGTCGCGATTGCGATAGCGCGGTCGACGCGGGTCGAGTGGGCGAAGCAATCGTCCTGCACCGCGGACCAATCGGCCAATCGGCAAGCCCGCGGTCCAGGCGCCTCCCGTCTACCCGACCACTCTCGGATGGCTGTCCGAACCACCATCGCGCCGGCCGCGCCACCCGGTCGTTTTCTCGTGCGCGACGCCGACCATGACCACCCCGTACCGTTGCTCCCGCTCTGACCCGCCGAGTCCACTCGACTCTCGATTCGGCGGTGTGAGGCTCGTTCGCTAATGCTAATCTCGAGCCTCGATTCCGCGAGGTCGAGCTCGCGGATCACCTGGTTCATCGTCTCGTTCGAGATCTCGCCGTCGCTTCGCATCCGCACGAGCGCCTCGCGCTGGGCGCCGAGCACGATCTGGATGATCTGCTGGTAGGCGAGCGACCAGTCCTCGTAGCCATCGTCCTCGAGCTTGCCCATGCGCGCCGCGAACCGGCGCTTGCGGTACTCGTAGGCGCGACGCATCCGCTCGATCGTGTCCTCGCGCGTCCAGTCCTCGTGCTCGAGCTCGTCGAGCTGAGCGAGCGCGGCCTCTGTCGCCATCAGCCGCGCGCGGATCTCGTCCGCGTCCTCGCTGCCGTCGCGCGCCACGCCGAGTCGCCTGATCAGGGCGGGCAGCGTCAGGCCCTGTAGCACGAGCGTCGCGAAGATCACCGCGAACGTGAGGAAGATGATTATGTTGCGGTCCGGGCACCGCTCGCCGGAGTGGGTGGTCGGTGGCAGCGCGAGCGCCGCTGCCAGCGACACCGACCCTCGCATCCCCGCCCACGCGATCGCCAGCCGTGGCCGCCACCCCACGCGGCGCCCCCGCTGGCTCGAGCGCCGGTCCAGCGCCCTGATCACCTACGGAACCGTGAACAGCCACACGAACCGAACGGCGATCGCGGTCGCGCTGATCGCGACCGCGTAGGCCGCCACCCTCGCCGGTGGCCATTTGTGCGCAACTGATCGACGACCGCTCGCAGCTGAAGCCGACGAGGACGAACAGGATGGCATTGATGACGAAGTCGAGCATCTCCCAGACAAAGAAGCCCTGAAGCCGCGTGCGCGCATTGATGATGCTCGGCCCCCGCACCCCCATATAGATCCCGGTCGTGACTTGCTGCGTCAAACAGATAAGTATCAGGACGCGGTGAAACTCGGTCTTGACCAAGATTGGCTGCGCTCGGAAGGGACCAGCATGGCCTACGGTTGCCTAGCAGTGATCATCCAGCGGCTGCAGAATCTGGATTAAGGCCCGCAAGATCACAAGAGCGTCGAGCCCGGTGGTCGTCATCCGGCGCCAGCTGGGGCACTCCAACCTCGGGGTCACTTCCGTGTCCTTGCGCGGAGTTGAGGCCCCCCCGCCGGCGCCCGCGAGCGAGCAGAGGCCTGCACCGGCCCGCGTGCGACAAGTACCCGTCGAGGCCCGGCTCGAGGCCGCCATACTTTCGGCCGCTCACGTTGGTCGTAAGCCGAGGTGCCTGACCAGTCGCGCTGCCTCAACAGGCCGCTCAATCCCAAGCCGTTCGTCTGCGGCTATTCGCCGCTTTGGCTCACGGCTGATCTGCCCGAGCGCCGCAGCGAGGCGCACTACGGTCCGTGCGACGCCTCGGCGGACAACTGGACGATCCTCTTACGCTCAGGGTTCTTCAGAGCCGGCGTGCCGACGACGAACGAAATGTTGCCCGGCGACCGCCTGGACGCCCTACTCTGCCCCAGTTGACGAAGCCACTCCTCGGTCACCTGTTCGCAGGTCAACATGTACCGGGTCATCGCCTCGGTGAACGGTCCGCTGGCCTGTTGACGACCGGCGGTCAGATGGCCAAACGCTGCGACGACTACT
>JBEKRJ010000738.1:0-3173 GCA_049518835.1 Solirubrobacteraceae bacterium | reverse complement strand
GCGGCGGTGGCGACAGGGTCAAGTGCCGACGCTGGCTCGTCGAGCAGCAGCACGTCGGGCTCGATCGCGATCGCGCGGGCGATGCACAGCCGCTGCTGCTGCCCGCCGCTGAGACCCATTGCGCTGCTGCGCAGACGATCCTTGACCTCGTCCCACAGGGCTGCCCGGGTCAACGCGCGCTCGACACGAGCATCGAGCTCGGAGCGCATCCCGAGGTTGCGCGGCGCCCATGCCACGTTGTCGTAGATCGACTTGGGAAACGGGTTGGGCTTCTGGAACACCATCCCGATACGGCGACGGACCTCGACTCGATTCACCCCGGCGCCGTACACGTCGTGGCCGTGGTAGAGGACCTGGCCGGACAGCCTGAAGCCCGGGATTGCGTCATTCATCCGGTTGAGGCTGCGGATGAACGTCGACTTGCCGCACCCTGACGGGCCGATCACCGCGGTCACGAGGTTGCGGTAGATCTTCAGCGTCGTGCCGGCCAGCGCACAGCTTTCGCCGTAATAGACCGCCATGTCTCGGATGTCGAACACGGGGGCGCGGGTCTCCTGCCCCCGGGCGCCGTTGACCGACGGCCCGGCGACGACCGCCGGGAGCGGCTCGGTCCGGATCCTGACGCGGCCCGCGGCCGCATCGCCCCGCGCCGCGTTCGCACCCCGGCCCGGTTCCGTCATCGGCCCATCTTCGCACGGCTGCGCGCCAGCAGCACCCGAGCCGCGATGTTGGCGAGCAGGATCGCGACCATCAGCACGAATGCCGCTCCCCAGGCGCGGACCACGGACTGGGTCAGCGGCAGGTCGTACGACGTGTAGATGAACATCGACACGCTCGGAACGCCGTGGAAGATGTTGAGCGTGGTCGTGTCGGGGTTGTAGATCGAGTCGCAGATCAGCAGCGGCGCCGTCTCGCCCGCGGCTCGCGCGGTGGCCAGGAGCGCGCCCGTCGCGATCCCGCCGAGCGCCGCCGGCACGATCACGGTGAGGACCGTGCGCCAGCGGTTCACGCCGAGCGCGTCAGCCGCCTCGCGCAGGCTGCCGGGGACGAGCAGCAGGACCTCCTGGCTCGCCCGCGCCATCAGCGGCAGCATCACGATCGCGAGCGCGATCGAGCCCGCGAACCCCGATTGGCGGTGCTCCGGGATCACGATCAAGCCGTAGACGAACAACCCGACCACGATCGTCGGCAGGCCCTGCATGATGTCGAGCGCCAGCCTCAGGGCACGCGCAGTGCGCGACTCCCGGCCGGCGAACTCGGTCAGGTAGAGCCCCGTCAGGATCCCGAGCGGCAGCGCGATCACCGCTCCGAAGGCGACGATCTCGATCGTCCCGAGCAGCGCATTTGCGATCCCGCCGCTGGCCAGTCCGGACGGGTCCTTGACGACGAAGTCGGCGCTCAAGGACGACGCGCCCCGGCTGGCGACGCCGTAGACGACGATCACGAGCACCGCCACCGCGAGCAGCGCCGCGGCGGTCGCGGTGACGCGGACGAACCGGTCGACCGCGGCCCGCCGGCGGAGGTTGCCCGACGGCGTCAGCGGCGCCGTTGGGTCCAGCAGGGCGCTCGGCTCGGCGAGGGCGATCTCGGATCCGCTGCTCACACTCCCGGTCCCATCGTGCGGACCTCGAACCGGCCGGCGATCGTTCGTGCGGCGACGCTGGTCAGCATCCCGATCACGACCAGGACCAGGCCGGCGTAGAACATCGCCGCCAGGTGCAGGGAGTTGACCGGGCCCGCAAACTGGTCGGCGATCAGCTCGGCCAGGGTTGCACCCGGCTTGAACAGCGATCCCGAGATCGAGGTCGCATCGCCGATCACGAACGAAACCGCGATCGCCTCGCCGAGCGCTCGCCCGAGACCCAGCACCACGGCTGCCGTGACCCCTGAGACCGTACTGGGCAGGACGATCCCGCGAATCACCTCCCAGGGCGTTGCACCGAGCGCCGCGGCGCCGTCCTTGAGGTCCTGCGGGACGGTCAGGAACAGATCCCGGCTCAACGCGGAGATGATCGGCAAGATCATCACCGTCAGCACGATCCCGGCGGTGAAGACGCTGATCCCGGTCGTCGAGGCGGCGCCGAACAGCGGGATGAAGCCGAGCGCGCTGTGCAGCCCGGGCTCGAGGCGGTCGATGAACGGGGCGAGCACGACCAGGCCCCAGAAGCCGTAGATGATGCTCGGGACGGCCGCGAGCATCTCGACCAGCGGCCCGACCACGGCGCGAACCCGCGGTGGCGCGATCATGCTCAGGAACAGGCCGATCGCGACTCCGAGCGGCGTCGCGAGCAGGATCGCCATCAGCGAGGTGACGACCGTCCCGTAGATCATCGACGCCGCGCCCTCGATGTCGAAGTTCGGCTTCCAGGCCTCGTGCACGAGAAAGCCGAGTCCGAAGCGAGAGATCGCCTGGCTGCCGTTGCTGGCGAGCTGGAAGATGACGAGGACGAGCGTGACCGCGACGACCAGGCCCGCCAGCGCGCACAGGCCGAGCAAGATTCGATCGCCGAGCCTGCCGGCGCGGCGCGCCCGCCTCCGTCCGCGGGCGAGCGAACCCGGCACCCGCGGTGTGAGCCTTGCCCTTAGGGACACGCCCGGCAACGGTAGGAGAAACTCCGCGCGCGGGGCCCGCGAGCAGGCCATCGTTCACAGGTTTTCAACAATGCGGTCACAAGTTGGCCACAGATGCGCAAGCTTGCATGGACATGCTTACGCCGCTCGCGACGGACGGCCGGGCCACGACGAGCGGCGACGGGAATTTCCCAGATCGAAAGGAAGACTGCATTGCGCTCCAAGAGATTGGCGAGCCTGACCTGCGTGGTCTGGTTCGCAGGCTGCGCGTTCGCCCTCACCGCTGCGTCCGCATCTGCGGCGACGCTGAATGGTGCGGGATCAACGCTCGTCGCCCCGATCGAGGCTGAATGGGCCTCGACGTGGGGCAGCGCCACCAACAACACCGTCACCTACAACCCGGTGGGATCGACAAGCGGATACAAAGACATCGCGGCAGGCCAGGTCCAGTTTGGCGCCTCCGATGCTCCACTGTCGGTGTATTTGACGCCGTCCTGCGCCAACTGCGTCCAGATCCCGTGGGCGCTGACTGCGACCGGCGTGAGCTATCACATCAACGGGCTGCGGTTGCCGCGAGGCAAGAGCCTTCATCTGAGCGGTGC
>JBEKRJ010000737.1:0-3175 GCA_049518835.1 Solirubrobacteraceae bacterium | reverse complement strand
ACGGCGACTCCGAGCGCGGTCGAGAGTTGTTGGACGGCTTCCAAGACACCTGAGGCGGATCCGACCTCGTCCATGTTCACGCTGGTCAGGATGAATCGGAACAGCTGCCCGATGCTGGCACCGAGGCCTGCGCCGATCAAGCAGAGGCTGGGGACGAGGTCCCAGGTTGAGGCGCTGCGCGCACCTATGAGAATCACGGCGAGTCCGGCTGTGCCGGCGGCGATGAGCAGGATGCCGATATGGAGCAGGTGACGTCCGAGTCGGCTGACGGCCGCTAAGGAGCCAATCATGCCGAGGATCATTCCCACGACCATCGGCGTCAACGTCAGACCGGCGTGGATCGGTGACCAGCCTTCGCCGAGCTGGCCGTAGAGCGAAATGCAGAGCAGCAGCCCGCCGAACGCGCCGAAGAGGGCCAGTGCGACGGCGATGCCGCTGAGGTAGGTGCGGTTGGTGAGCAGTGTGGGCTCGATCAGTGGATTGTTGTCGCGGCGTCGCTCGTAGCGCAGGAAGGCGAGCAGCAAGACCACGCCGGCGGCGAGCATGGCGAAGGACCAGGCGGGCCAGCCTTCGGTGCGACCCTGGATCAGGGGGTAGATGATCGCGACCAGCGCCAGGCCGACGAGCCAGACACCGCCAATGTCGAGCTTGACGCCGGGGTGAGTGGCACCGCGGGGCAGCGAACGGATCGCGAGAGGCAGCGTCAGCGCGCCGATCGGAACGTTGATGAGGAACACCAGCCGCCAGCCGATGCCCCAGAGGTTCGCGTCGATGAGCGCGCCGGCGAGGATCGGCGCGGCGAGCACCGGCACACCGGTTGCAGGACCGAACAGACCGGTCGCCTTATCGAATTCGGCTTCGTCGTCGAACACCTGCTTCATCAAGCCGAAGCCCTGGGGGATCATGAGCGCGCCGAAGGCGCCTTGGAGCGCCCGGAAGGCGATCAGCACGCCGATCGTCGGCGCGGCTGCCGAAGCGGCGGAGAACAGCGTGAAGCCTGCAGAGCCGACGAGAAACAGGCGGCGGCGCCCGAGGATGTCGCCGAGCCGCGCGCCGGCGATCAGCAGCACGGCGAACGCCAGGGTGTAGGCGGCGCTCAGCCACTGCAGCGTGGCGGCAGGGCCGCCGAGGTCGCGATGGATCGATGGTCCGGCGACATTGACGATCGTGGCATCGAGCAGGTCCATGAGGTTGGCGGCCAGCACGACGGCCGCCACGACCCAGCGCAGGCGATAGGGCTCTGTGCTCGTGGTGGCGGCGTGGTCCGGCGATGAAGGGGTGCTGATGGCGGTGTCCATGGGGTCCTCCTCGGTGTCGATGGGCTCCTCCTGCACGGAGAGCAGTCGATCCGGACGGTCGTCGTACACTGTTCGTTACGAACACCGTACGTCACGGACAGCGTTCTTGTCAAGTAGAATTCGGTCCGCCATGTCTCTCGCCGGCGGTCCGCCGCCGATCAACCGCCCGGTCCGTCATCGCTCGACTCGTGACCGCCCCGCAAAGGCACCGCTCAGCGAGGACGCGGTCGTCGACGCGGCCTTAGCGATCCTGAAGTCCGACGGTCTCGAGGCAGTCACGATGCGCCGAGTCGCACACGCCCTGGATACGGGAGCTGCGTCGCTCTACGTCTACGTTTCCGGCCGCGAGGGCCTGCTCGAGGCGATGCTGGATCGCGTCACCGCCACGATCGAGCGCGAGCCCCCGGACCCTTCGCGCTGGCGTGCTCAGCTGCACTCGCTGCTTGCGCGCATGCACCAAGCACTGGTCGCTCATCCTGGAATCGCGGCGATGACGCTGGGCGATCCACCCACGACCGAAGCGGTTCTGCTCCTGACCGAGAACCTGCTGGGAATCCTGCTCGCCGGCGGGCTTGACCCCCAAGACGCCGCCTGGGCTTGCGACATCTTCGTGTTGTTGGTGACGGCCGCCGCCCGTGAGGACGACGTGCGGCGCGCCCGTGGCAGCAGCGACGACGGCGACCGCCGAGAGCATGTCGACAAGCTCTACAGAACCTTCGCCGGCTTACCGCCCGACCGGTTCCCTCTGATTGCCGCCCACGCCGCGCAGATGGTCGCCGGCGATGGCGACGAGCGGTTCCGCTTCGCCGTCGACGCTGTTCTCGACGGCGTGGTCGCCCGAGCAGCCCGGCGGTGACCCGCCCCTCTCCGCTGCCTGTCGGCGCGTCGGGGAGCCGCGGATCGCATCAGGGCCTGTGGGCGCCGGCAGGATCCCACCGTCGCCGTCGACATCTCCTCAGATGCGCGCACCGATCACAATGCGCGCATGTCATCGACCGAGTTTGGGCCGCTGATCAGCGCCGACGCGCTCGCGGGATTGCTCCGCGGGGTCTCGGCAAGCCCGACATTGCTCGACATTCGCTGGGAGCTCGCGACCGGCGTCGACCGCGACGGATACCTCGCCGGCCACCTCCCGGGCGCGGTCCTGATCGATCTCGACCGCCAACTGTCGGCGGCGCCCGGGCAGGGGGGCCGCCATCCGCTGCCGCACGCGTCCGCGTTCACAACCGCAATGCGATCGGCGGGCGTGTGCGCCGAGCGACCGGTTGTCGTTTACGACGCCGCCACCTCGCTGGCAGCCGGGCGAGCTTGGTGGCTGCTGCGCTACTTCGGCCATCCCCTGGTCGCGGTTCTGGACGGCGGATTGGCCGCGTGGAGGGTCGGCGGGCGGCCGCTCGAGACGGACGTACCGAGCACCCCGACCGGCGATTTCGTCGCCCGGCCGGGCGGGATGCCGGTACTGGACGCGGACTATGCCGCCGAGATCGCGGCGCAGGGGGTGCTGCTCGACGCGCGCGCGCCCGAGCGTTACGCTGGAACCAGCGAGGGCGTCGATCCGGTCGCCGGACACATTCCCGGGGCGCTGAACCGTCCGACGGCGCAGAACGTTGCTCCTGACGGCCGGTTCCTGGATCCGAGGCGTCTGCGCTCGGCGTTCACGGCCCTCGGAGTCCGCGACGACATCCCCGTTGGGACCTACTGCGGCTCGGGCGTCACCGCCGCTCATCAAGTGCTCGCGCTCGAGCTGGCGGGATATCGCGCGGCGCTGTACCCGGGCTCGTGGAGCGAGTGGATCACCGATGCCACGCGCCCGATCGCGTCAGCCAACCGACCGCCCACTCAATCCTGACCACACCCCCGCGGCTGCGCCGCTGCCG
>JBEKRJ010000736.1:0-3179 GCA_049518835.1 Solirubrobacteraceae bacterium | reverse complement strand
GCCGGACACCTGCGGGAAGAACGCGACGATCAGCGTCCACGTTCCGGCTGCGGGCGACAACACGTGCAACTGCGCACCGGGCTCGTTGGTGATCGTCCCCGGCGGCGAACTCGGCAGCTCGTTGGCCGCCTGAGCCACCGCTTCCCCGCTCGGGCTGACCAGCCATGCCGTGAACGGGTTGTTGGGGTTGTTTGCCAGCGACAACGATGCGTTCAGCTCCGGCACCCCGCTCGAGACGGCAAGCTGGTAGTAGAACGCCTCGCCGGTGTTGACGTCGCGGCCGTTGCCGCCGGTCAGCGTCTGGGTGAACGACTGCGACCCGTTCGGGATCAGGCTGCGCAGCGTGACCGGGATCGTGCTCTGCTGCCCGAAGCTCGGCGCGGTGTTGCTGTCGAGCACGATCGCCCCGGACGCGTCGCCGGGGGTCGCGGGTGTCGACACGTGCAGCGTCACCGGCGCGGACTGACCCGGGCTGAGCGTCAGCGTCGTCGGGCTGACGCCACCGAACGACGCGTACGTCGCGACCTGCGCGCCGAACAGCACTGGCCCGTTCGTCCCGCCGGATGCCGCCTCGCGGCTCCAGACGTATCCGGTCCAGGTGCCCGGCTGCGGGTCGGTCACCTGCACGTTGCCGTAGTTGCCGTCGCCCTGGGGCACCGAGTAGGCGGCCAGGTCGCCGGACGGATCGACGAGCGTGAGGCGCACCCGCGCGTCGAGGTAGTTGGGGTCGACGTCGGTCAAGGCGTTCTGGAATGCCAGCGAGACGTTCAGCCGGTTCTGCCCAGCGGGCACCTGGAAGGTGACGGGCTCGTAGTTGCACGGGACCCCGAGCCAGTCGGTCGTTTTGGGGCTGGTGGCGTCGCTGAGCGTCACCGTGGCCGTCTTGACGGTCGCATAGGGCCCGAGCGCCCGCGTCGAGAGCGAGATCGTCTGCGTGCTGGCGCCGTTGTTGGTGATCGTGTCGGTCAGCTTCTCGGGCGTCCCCGGGGCGTCGACCGCGTTGAGCTGGCCGGCGCTTTCAAGCAGGGTGTCGCCGGTCGGCGTGGTGTCAGCGGACTCGGCCGCGAGCACCGCCTTGTACGCGTCGACCAGGCCGGCGCCCTGCTGGTCGGCCGGCGAGCCGATGTCATCACTGCTGCTGACGATGATCTGCTTGACCATCTGCGGGCTCGGCGCCCCCCCAGCGTGGGTCTTCTCGTACGCCTGGATCACAAGCGCTGCGACTCCCGCGGTCAGTGGCGCTGACTCGCTCGTGCCGCCGAATGGGAGCACCGGCGTGCCCTGGCCGTTGTAGTTCGTGCAATCGGCATACATCGTCGCGTTCTTCGAGCACAGCGCCCAGTTGAGCTCGCCCGGCGCGACAACGTCGATCGTGCGCCCATCCTGCTCGAAGCCGCCTGAGCTGAACGAGCTGACGTCGTTGTCGAGGTAGCCCTTGATGCCGGGGAACTGGGCGCCGCCGTAGCCGTCCTGGAGGTTGATCCGGTAGGTGGTCGTCGCGCCGGCGGAGATCACGTCGGGATCCGTCGACGGCGTGCCGATCGTGCTCGTGACACCGGCGTCGCCGCTGGAGACTGTGACCGTCGTGCCGGCCGCGGTTGCGGCGTCGTTGGCCTGCTTGATCAGATCGAGGCTCGCGTCGTCGTCGGGGTAATAGTTGTTGCCCAGCGACTCGTTGAGGACGTTGACATGGTCGACCGTGACCGCGTAGTCGATCGCGTCGAGGAAGTTCGAGTTGAACCCCGCGTCTTCGCTGCCGAAGATGTCCAGCGCGACCAAGCTCGCCCCCGGAGCGACGCCCTCGACGCGGATGTCGCAGGTGCGCTTGACCGCGTGGGGTCCGAAGTTCGCGACGTCGTACACCTCACGACCCTGCGCCGCGATCGAACTGGCGTCGCCAAACGCCTCCTCGCCGCCGGTCGGGACGTAGGTGCCCTCGCCGCTGAAGTCCTTGTAGTCGATGATCACCCGCTTGCCGTCGGCACGGAAGAAGTCGGGGTCGTTGATGTTCAGGCCATCGGCGATGAATCCGACCGTGACGCCGGTGCCCGTGAACCCGAGTGAGCGGGCGGTCTGCGCGCCCGCGACGTCCGAGTCGGCGTGGATCGTCTCGAGCGCCTGCGGATCGAGCTGGACCTTGCCCGGCGCGGCGCACACGGTCGACGGCACCGCGCTCGAGCCGGCAGCGCTCGAGTTGCCGGTCGGCTCAGCGGGCGCGAGGCGGATGATCTGGTCGGGCACCACTTCGCTGACGGCCGGATTTGACTTCAGCTGTGCCTCTGCGGCCGGCGACACGGTCGCCGACATGGCGTCGATCAACTTGTAGGAGTGAAGGTTCTGGGCCCCTGAGGCCGACAGGGTGCTCGCCACCGGCGCCTGGTCGCGCGCGATTGCGTTGGACCGTGCCGCGATCAGGCCGCGGGTCGCCGGGAGCGCGGTCTCCTGATCCTTGAGCACCACGATCACGCGCTGCGTGGCCGCCTGGCCCAGCGCCCTTGCCCTCGCGCCCACCAACAGCAGGCCGGCTGCGATCAGCGCAGCCAAGATTCCGGTCCCCCCTAGGACCGCTCTCCACCTAAGGCTCATCCGCGTCTCCCCTTCCGATGAAAAAGATCGACGAGGAGCCTACTCTCGTCGAGCTGCGACGGGCGGCGCATCCTCAGGCGGCCCATTAGCCAGCGTGGCGCTGACGCCAGCGTGCTCGCGACCGCCGGCGCTCCCGCGGGACACCCGGATTGAGTGAGTCCCGCGGAAGCGCCGGGTGGTGGTGGCTGAGCCGAAGCTGTTGTTCTAAGCGATGTATCGAGCTTCGACGCCTCGGGCGGCGGCGGAGCTTCTACGACGCTCTACGCGACGTCTCGAAGCTTCTGCGCCTCGGCCAGCGACTGAAGCTTCTTGAGCGACTGGTTCTCGATCTGGCGGATCCGCTCGCGGGTGACGTTGAACGTCCGGCCGACCTCGTCGAGCGTCCGGGGATGCTCGCCGCCGAGGCCGTAGCGCAGCTCGAGCACCCGGCGCTCGCGATAGCTCAGGTTCTCCAGCGCCTCGCGCAGGGCTTCCTTGGTCAGGATCTCGGCCGCGCGCTCGTACGGGGATTCGGCCCGCTCGTCGGCGATGAACTGCCCGAACTCGGACTCCTCCTCGTCGCCGACCGGCTTCTCGAGCGACACCGGCGCCTG
>JBEKRJ010000735.1:0-3186 GCA_049518835.1 Solirubrobacteraceae bacterium | reverse complement strand
TACGATCCGCGCGCAGCGCGCAGCGCGCTTTGCATCATCCGCCGGGCGAGGCCGTCGTGGTCGGCGACCAGCACGTGCAGGCGCTGATCGCCGCCGGCCAAAAGCGCCTCGTCTGGCGGTCGAGAACGAATCGCGCGGGTCATCGCTGCCGCTCCACGCGCGCCGCGACCAGCGACCCCGCCGGGGTTCGCGATCCCGTCGGCGGCCTCGCGCGGGTCTGTGAGGCCCCGACCAGCGCATCGCGGGCTGCCCGCGCGCGACGCACGCGCGCGTAGCTCAGCGACATCGTCGCCAGCCCCAGCGCCGCGACCGCCAGCAGCACCAGCGTGACGGGCAGGCCGGGCACGCGTCGCTGCTCGCCCGCCGCCGTCTGTACGGGGTGGCCGATCGGCACGCGCCGACTTTCGGGGCGCTTCGGCCTGTTGGCATGGCGTGCGGCTGCGCGTAGAGCGCTCCACGTGAGCACGCCGACGATCCCGTCGACGTGCAGGCCGCTCGCAGCCTGAAAGCGCTCCACCGCCCGCTCGGTCAGCGAGCCGTCGCGTCCGTCGACCGGCCCGGGCCAGAACCCCAGCCCCGTCAGCCGACGCTGCAATGCGCGTACGCCTGGCGACGCGGCGGGCTGCGAGGAGCCTGCACCCGGGTAGAGCACCGCGACTGGCGCGGTGATCGCTTGCAACGTCGCCGGGCCGGCAACGCCGTCGACGCTCAGCCCGTGCGCGGCCTGAAAGCGAGCGACGGCGCGCTCAGTCAGCGGGCCGTAGCGCCCATCGATCGGCCCCGCCGGATCGCCAACCGCAGCGAGGCGCAGCTGCAGCAGCCCCACCAGCATCTGGCCCCCCGCACCGTCATAGCCGGCACCAGGCGCCAGCAGCACACCACCGCTGAGACGCTCGACGGTCTGGCGGGTGCCCTGGACGTTTTCGGCTATCCAGCGCGGATGGGCCGACCCGGTGGCTGGCACGATGCTCGACACCACTGCGGCGACCGCGAGCAGAACAAGCAACCGCTGCGCTTTAGCGACCATTACCAGCCCCTCCGGTCTGGTCAGCATCGCGACGCTCGCCGTGGGCGTCGAGCTCGGCGGGTGCGGCGTGCGCGCGGTCGGGCACCTCGCGACAGCCGCTGTCACGGGTGCGCCGAAGCGCCTGCAGTGTCTCGGGCAGCGCGCCTTCGTGTTCGAGCAGCCGGCCGAGGTTAGCCGTGCCGGTCGGATCGCCGTTTTGGGCGGCGCGCCGGAATGCGCGCTCGGCGCAGGTGAGGTCGCCCTGGTCTTCGAGCAGCACCCCGAGCCTGCACGCCGCGCCGGCATGGCCGCGCTGATCGGCGCGCCGGTACGCCGCCTCTGCCCCAGCCAGCTCGCCACGTCCTTGCAGCAACGCGCCGAGGTTGCACGCTGCATCGGCATCGCCGCGCTGATCGGCGTACCGGTAGGCCACCTCGGCAACCGCCAGTTCGCCCCGCTGCTCGAGCCGGACACCGAGCGCAAACGCCTCACTGAGATCGCCGCGCTGATCGACGCCGCCGAGCACAGCGCCCGCCAGCAGCTCCTCGCGGTCGGTGCTGTACCTCTCACCGGCGACCAGATCCGAGACCGAGCACGCGGGCGGCGACAGACGGTCCCGCGCCGCGACGAGCTCGCCCAGCACACGCCGGCGTCGGCCCGCCCTCAACAGCACGCCCAACGCCATCACCACCCCGGCGAGCAGCACCAGCAACCGCGACGACGCGCCACCCGCATGCGTTACGCGACGCGGCCTGCTCGGCGCCGCCGCCGGCGCACCCCCGATCTGCGGTGCGCCCGGGCGCGAGCGCGAGCGCACCGGACCCGCCCGGCGGTCAAGACGCCGCGGCGCGCCGTTGGCGGTCAGCCGCGCGAGCGTCCGTGGACCGACGATCCCATCGACACGCAGGCCGCTAGCGGCCTGGAAGCGGATCACCGCCCGCTCGGTCAGCGGGCCATAGCGCCCGTCGACCGGGCCAGGCGCAAACCCCGCCACAGCCAGCCGCCGCTGCAGTACACGCACCGACGGCGACCCGCCCGGCAGATACCCCGAGCCGGGGTACAACACCGGCCTCGCCGCCGCCAGCACCGCCAGCGTGCGCGGACCCGCGATCCCATCGACACGCAGACCGCTAGCGCCTTGAAAGCCGATCACCGCCCGCTCGGTCACCGGGCCATAGCGCCCGTCGACAGGGCCAGGCGAGAACCCGAGGCCGGCCAGGCGACGCTGCAGCAGCCGCACTGCTTCCGAACCACGAGGACTGTGATCGCCGCTGCCATGTGCCAACAACAAGCGACCGCCGGCAACAGCGCCGCCTACTGCAATGCCGTCCGCACGCGACGTCTGACCGTGAAAACCAGCGCGCGTGGTGTCGCGTCCTCGTGCGGGGCCCCGCGCGACCCCCGTGGCCGTCGAATGAGACTGGCCGCTCGGGTCGCCGGCGGCGGCCGCCAGCGAGACCGACGGGCCGAAAGCGAACATCAACATCGCCAAAGCGACCAACCAACGCAGGCGTGTCGACGAAGGAGCCATACCGAGCAGCCGCTCGCGACCGAGGCATACGTCAACCTCGCTCGCGCCAAGCGCGCCCAGCCCGCCAGCGCCGCGCACAGCGGCTCTGACAAGCGCACAGCCCTCCGCCCACGCCCAATCTGAGCGTGACATGAGTCTGTTCTCCTATTGCTTGCTAGACCGAAACGCACCCGGGCTCAAACACCCGGGGTGCGAAAACCCGGACGACCCGACTCGAGGTCTTTAGCCAGGCCGCTCTAGCAGCAACACAAACGCCCGGCGTACGCGCGAGCGCCCGACCGCACCCAGCGTCCAGATCACGGGCGGCACGGCCAGCGCCGCGAGCGGGTGGAGCGCCGCGACGCCAGAGAAAAACAAACCCGAGCCCCCACCCGCAACAGAACCGACACCAGCCCCGAACTGATAACCGCCAGGAACCGGAGCGGTCAGGCCCGGGGCGTGGACCGCGGCACGCGATCGACCGGCCAGTCCGCCTCGATCCGCCGCCAAACCATCCAGCACGCGCGCCAGAAGAACATCATCGAGGCCCGCAACCGTCAGCCGCCCCACCGAGCCCCCCGAGACAGACCCCCCCACGACCCGCCCATCCGCCGCCGGCGGCAGCAGACGCCGTACGCGCAACACCGACGTCACCGCAGACCAAACAGCA
>JBEKRJ010000734.1:0-3187 GCA_049518835.1 Solirubrobacteraceae bacterium | reverse complement strand
GAGTAGCCCACGATGATCGCCGGCGCGACGCCGAGCGCGCGCAGCGCGGCGGCGGCGTCCCCGGCGCAGTCGAGCAGCCGGAACGGCGCCAGCGAGCGCAGCCCCCGCCCGTGGCCGCGATGGTCGATCGCGAGCACGCGATAGCCGGCTTGCTCAAGCGCGCGATACGCGCCGCACCAGTTCAGGTCTGCGCTCGCGATCCAGCCGTGCAGCAGCATCACCGCGGGGCCGTCGCCACCGGTGTCGCGGAGGAACAGCTCGCCCCGGTCGGCGATCGCAAGCGTCCGCGGCGGGGGCAGCTCGACCGGCGGCATCGGCGGCCACCGGCTTGATGCGGGCCCCGCACCCCGCCGGCGGCGGGCGGCGGTGAATCCGGTACGGGCGGCCATCGCGCCATCCTAGTGGCGCACCCGACGGCCTCCTACCATGACACCGATGGCCGTTGTGATCGCCTCAGACATTGGCAAGGACATCGCCGGCGAACCGCTGCTGCGCGGGATCTCGTTCAAGCTCGAGCGTCACGACCGGATGACGCTGTCGGGCCGCAACGGCGCCGGCAAGACGACGCTGCTGCGAATGCTTGCCGACCAGGCGTCGGTCGACTTCGGCGAGCTGGTGCTCGAGAAGGGGGCCAAGGTCGCGCTGCACGACCAGCGCCCGCCGCGCGAGCGCGGCATGTCGCTGCGCGACTACGTGCTGTCCGGCGCGCGTGAGCTGGTCGCGATCGAGCAGCAGCTGACCGACCTCGAGCAGGCGATGGCCGGCGGCGCCCACGACGAAGCGACGCTCAACCGCTATGCCGAGGCGCAGGCGCGGCTCGAGCACGCCGGCGGCTACCGCTGGCGCGACCGCGCGCTCGCCACGCTGCACGGGCTCGGGTTTCGCGATGCGAGGGACCTCGACCGCTCGCTGAAGACGTTCTCGGGCGGCGAGCTGACGCGCGCGTCGCTGGGCCGCGCGCTGGCCGGTGACCCAGACCTGCTACTGCTCGACGAGCCCACCAACCATCTCGACATCGAGTCGCTCGAGTGGCTCGAGCAGCATCTCGCCGCGCTCGACGCAGCGGTCGTGCTGGTCGCCCACGACCGCTGGTTCCTGGAGGCCGTCGGCACGTCGGTGCTCGAGCTCGAAGGTGGCCGGGGCAAGTTCTTCCCCGGCTCATGGCACGCGTGGCGGCGGGAGCGCGCGGCGCGCGAGCTCGCGCTCGGGCGGGCGATCGAGCGTCAGCAGGCGGAGATCGAGCGCCTCGAGCGGTTCGTGACGCGCTTTCGCGCCGGCACGCGCGCCCGTCAGGCCCAGTCGCGCGCAAAGAAGCTGGCGAAGGTCCAGCGCGTCGGACCCGCGGCCGCCGACGGCGCGACGCTGTCGTTCGCGTTCAAGGCGCCGGAGCGCAGCGGGCGCGTCGTGTTCGAGCTCGAGCACGGCCGTATCGAGGTCGCGGGCAGGCTGCTGCTCGGGGACGCCGAGCTGTGGCTCGAGCGCGGCGAGCACGTCTCGCTGGTCGGGCCCAACGGCGCCGGCAAGACGACCCTGATCGAGGCGCTCGGCGGGCTCCGCGAGCTCGCTGTCGCGCCCGTCGGCGGCGGCCCGGCGGTGTCCGGAAAGCTGCGCACGGGTCACAACGTGAAGCTCGGCTTCCTCTCCCAGCACGCCGACGAGCTCGCGACCGGCACGGCGCGAACCGTGCTCGAGGCGACGCAGCGCGCGACCGCGCTGACCCCGAACAAGGCGCGTGCGCTGCTCGGGCGGTTCTTGTTCTCGGGCGAGGAGGCGGAGAAGCCGCTCGACGGGCTGTCGGGGGGCGAGCGTCGTCGCCTGTCGCTCGCGATCCTCGTGCACTCCGGCGCCAACGTCCTGGTGCTCGACGAGCCGACCAACCATCTTGACCTCGAGAGCCGCGAGGCGCTCGAGGAGGCGCTGCAGGCGTTCGAGGGCTCGCTGCTGCTCGTGTCCCACGACCGCGCGCTGCTGGACGCCGTCGGCACGCGCACGGTCGCGCTCGAGGGCGGGGCCCTGCACAGCTATGTCGGCGGCTGGCCCGAGTACGTCCGGGTGCGCGAGGAACGCAAGCGCGGCGACGCCAAGCCCGCGTCCGCCGCTGCCAGCCCCGCGCCTGGGGCGGCGACGACGGCCGGCGGCAAGCCGGCGCACAAGTCGCAACGCGGACCCGCCAAGGCCGGCGGCAAGTCGATGCAGACCGGCGGCAAGTCGATGCAGGCCGGCGCCAAGGCGGGTAAGGGTAGCGGCAAGGCGACTGCCAGGCAGCCCGCGGCGACGACGTCGAGCCCCACCAAGCGCCAAGCCGCTGCCGACGAGCGCCGGCTCGAACGCCAGCTCGAGGCCGCCGAGTCCGCCTTACAGGCACTCGAGGATGAGCTGTCGGATCCGACGGCCTGGTCCGGGGCAGAGGCGACCGCCCGCTCGACCGCACGCCATGAGGCGGCCAAGCGCGTGGTCGAGGAGCTCTACGGCGAGCTCGACGCGATCACCCGCTGAGGCCGGGCGCACCGCCATGCGCCACTAGAGCTAGTCACCGATCTGCGCACCCGGGCCGAACGACAGGCGGTGGTGCTCGTCGAGGATCTTGCTCGCGTCTTTGTTGAAGTCGTCGTAGGCCTTCGAGACGAGCTCCGCCGACAGTTGGTCGGCGGACTCGACAGGTCCCAGGAACTTCCAGCCGGCGGCCCGCAGTTTGAGCTCGTCGCGCTTGTGGCCGGCGGCGATCTCGAGCGGGCTGAGGAAGTGGTTGACAGCGCTCATCACCGCGATCAAGGCGCCAATCATGATCAGCAGATGTTGATCGCGGTCGACCGGTGGCCGCTGGTGGCCGCCACCAGCCCTGAGCTGATCACGCCCAGGCTGGCGATGCCAACGGTCAACACGTAGAAGAAGTTGCGATGGCGCCTGCTGCGCTTGAACCACGACTCCAGCGCATGCGCATATCGTCCGATGATGAACGCCTGCCGCAGGTCGCGCTCGTGCGGCTTGGAGCCCTCCTTGGCGTACCTGTAGATCAGGCGTGGGAGGTGGGTGCGATCGCGCCAGTCCTGATATGACTGCGGGCGGCCGTCACGATCTGGGTCGAGATCCGACTTGGTGGCGCCTTCGCCCGGGGCCGAAGAGCTCATGCTTTGCAACTGCCGTGCGCGCGCGGCAAGACTGTCTTAGGCTGCGGACGATGACAGCC